>DNIF01000078.1 GCA_003485715.1 Gammaproteobacteria bacterium | reverse complement strand
CCGCTCGAAACTGAACATCGAGGGGGAGGCTACCATCCACTCCACCTGCGACCGACTGCGTCGCTGTCCGGGCCCCGTGCACATGCTTCGACCCCTGCTGATCCTCTGTCTGCTGCCCCTGTTGACGGCCTGCGGAGCGCCTGCCCGCCCGCCAGCGGCAGCCGTGCCACCACCCGGCCCGACCCCGGGTGAGCCGGTCTTCGCCGTGTACGTGATCCCGCAGGGCTTTCACACCGGCATCGCAATCCGGCGCGCGGATATCCCGGCAGCACTCATCCCCGAGGCGGGGGACTTCCCCGCAGCGGTCTATCTGGAAATGGGCTGGGGCGACTGGAACTTCTATCAGGCCGTGGAACCCGGGCTGTTCACCCTGCTCGGGGCCGTCTTCGTGCCTTCCGCCAGTGTGCTGCACGTAGTCGGGGTGGAAGGGGCGCTGGACGAGCGCTTCCCGGCGATGGAACGGCGACGGCTGAATCTCGGGGCCCGTCAGTTCGCGGCCCTGGCCGCCTTCCTGCACGAAAGCTTCCTGCGCAATGACGAACCACGGGCAGCGGCCATCGGACCCGGTCTCCGCCGCAACAGCCTCTTCTATCCAGCGACCGGCGCCTTCCACGCCTTCAACAACTGCAACACCTGGGTGGCGCAGGCGCTGGAGGCGGCCGGATTACCCATCGGCAGGCCGCTGCCTTTCACCGCTGATGCACTCATGGAGCGAGTACGTCGTCTGGCGATGGCCACGGCTGGCGGAGCCAGTGACAACCGCGCAGATCCTGAGCGCACACCTCGCGCACCTGCCACCCGGTAGCGACGCCGCGGGCTCATGCCGAACGGCATATCACGAGATGTGCCGCCTCAGGTGCGGAAGCGCGCCACCGAGTGCATGAGTTCACCGGCAAGCCTGGCAAGGGCATCCACCTCGCCTGCACTCTCGCGGGCGAGTCGGGCGCTGTCCCCCGCAGCCTCGCTGATGCGCACGGCACTCTCACTCACGGCATCACTGGCGTAACGTTGCTGCTCCGTGGCGCTCGCGATCTGCAGTACGGCATCGCGCACCTGATTCATGCTCGTCACCACCGTCACTAGCCGTTCGCGCGCCACCCCGGCCTTGTCCTGCCCCTCGCGCACACGCTGCACCGTGCTGGCCACGGCCTCGACGGCACGCCGTGACCCCCCCTGCAACCGCGCCACCATGTCCTGAATCTCGGCAGTGGAGACCTGCGTGCGATTGGCAAGGGTACGCACTTCATCTGCCACCACGGCAAAGCCTCGACCCTGCTCGCCAGCGCGCGCTGCCTCGATGGTGGCGTTCAGCGCGAGTAGATTGGTCTGGTCGGCGATGGACTGAATGACCTCGACGACGCCTCCGATCCGTTTGGCCTCGGCCGCCAGCCCCTCGAGGGCCTGCCGCGTCTCCTCCGCAACTTCGGCGGTATGACGGATACTGTCGAGGGTCACATCCACCTCCTTACGACCGGCATCCGCCTCCTCATCGGCATGACGCACTAACGTTGCCGTGTGGTCCGCGCTCTGGGCCACGGACTGGATGGTGCTCGACATCTCGACGATGGCAGAAGCGATCCCGGCGGTGTCGTTCTGCTGGGCTACCGCAGCATCCTGCACCGACTGAGAGAGTCGATGCAGTTGACGGGTCGCGCCGTTGATGCGGCCCGCTGCATCGCCGCAGGAGGCGACGGCACTACTGACGGCCACCATGAACTGGTTGAAGCCCTCGGCGAAGGGTTGGTCCTCGGCACGCACGCGGGCATCGAGTGTAACGATGCCGTCCTTGGGGGCGAGCTTGCTGGTGAGGTCCTGCAACTGGCCGGCAAAACGCCCGGCGACTTCGGCATTACGCGCCATGACTGCGAGCACCGACGCCTGAAACACCACGTAGAGTGCATGCACGAACACGATGGAGATGTCGTTCGCCTGTGGCAGCAGGAATACCCCCGCTCCCGCCGCCTGCAACTCGAACACCACCAGATGATGCACGGCGATGAACAGCGCCGAACACACGATCACCAACCAGTCCCGATAGACGAGCAGGAAGGCCAGCAACGCGAAGATCGCGAAGTGCGCCTCCACCACCCCACCCTGCTGATGGATATCCAGTGCGGCCTGCAGCATGAAGTTGATGCCCATGGCGATGCGCGTCATCCGCGTACCGCCAGCCAGACTGACGGCCGCTGCCACTGCGAGCGTGGCGGGCAAACCCACCAGCAGCACGGGCGCGAGATTCCCCAGCCAGATGCCCATGCCGACGGCATAGGCGAGGATTATCCAACTCACGGCAAGCAGGCTGCGATCGCCGTCGCGGTACACCTTGTCCATGAAGGAAAGTGCTGGGGTCATTGTGTGCAGGGCTCCGGGATCAGATTTGTGAAAAGGGTTCAATCAGCAGCAGCGAGGGTGGGCGGATCGGCCACGACTTCGGTCCAGGTACAGAAGCACCCGCGCACGGCAGTCGGTGTTAGCAGCGTGCCCTTGCCCTCGAGCAGCGCAGCCAGCATGGGCGGGAGCACCCCATGCGGCGGCACCTGACCACACCCCGGGCCGCTTGCCAGAGGTCCGAGGTAGCGCAGCACACCGCTCGCATCGAAGAGCGCCAGGGCTGGGCTTGCAGGTGGTGTGGGCACATTCCCCGGCTCCAGCACCACCGGTGCATACCCGGCAAAACGCCGTGTGGCCGCGAGGCGCAGTGACCCCTGCGGCACCACCACCAGCAGACGCTCCTGACCGGGCAGGGCACCGAACAGACCTTCCAATGCGCGGGCGGCACGGGCACTGCAAGGGCAGGCAGGATCCCAATGCAACAGCGCGGTCCAGCCCTTGGGAGCGGCCGGCGGCAGCGCCGGCCAGAGGGCCGTGACCGATTGTCTGAATGGCTCGATCAGTGCCGCGACCGACCCGAACGCACGCTCCTCCCCGCGCGCGAAGGCCGCGAGGGCGGCCGTTGCCGAGCCGAGTCCCAGAAACAGCAGACAGGCTGCGAGGCCATGATGCAAAGCAGTCGGGTGGCGGCTGGGATCGTTCACATCCGGGATATCGACCGCCACCGGTGGTTGCTGAACGAAGCCCCCATGGCAACACGAGACCGCATGACATTCGCTTGCACATGGTCGGGGCGTACTGGACAAAAACCCAATGACTCGGGGGGCGGTGGCCAGTAAGCAAAGGGCAAGGCTTTGTTGCAGGCTTCACACCGGGCCTTGCCTTTCTCGACCAGCCTCTCTAAGTTTCCTCGCAGCGCAGCATAACGGCGCGGTGCTTCATATATTGACGCGGGATCGCGTTCTCAGGCGGGTTCGCGAGTCGACGACGAGGGATCCATGCGCGCAGCGATCAGGGCCTCCATCCACACTGCGCCTCCGACCGTCCATCGTGACCGCCGCCCATCTCGACGCCTGCGCGCTGGAGAATCCGATCCAGAGTCCGCGGGCGCCCCGCCCAGGAAGCGATTGCGGCCGACGGCGCTACATTCGCATGCTGATCCGGGCCTTCCGCGTCGATCCCGACTACCGAACTACCGACCGAGCGAACGTGCAGGCCGTCGCCGGCCAACCGGCAAGTGGCTCGGGCGTGACGCCCGGAGCGGTCCGCCCCCGTCGCTGCGGGTGCCTTGCATCCGGCCGCAACACTCCGAGCCACTGCGTACCCCCCCTCTAATCCCTATCGGGCTGGCGGATGGCCAGCCGCAACACCGGAGCACGAAGTGAAAGCTCACGAGCACCCCGTCCTGGAAGCCTGGATCAGACGCGTCGCCGAACTCTGCCGGCCGGATGCCATCGAGTGGTGTGATGGATCACCTGCCGAGTATCAGCGCATGGTGCAAAAGCTGGTAGCCAGTGGTGCCG
Organism: Gammaproteobacteria bacterium; assembly: GCA_003485715.1. Taxonomy (GTDB): domain Bacteria; phylum Pseudomonadota; class Gammaproteobacteria; order UBA7966; family UBA7966; genus UBA7966. Next base: position 45 of record DNIF01000078.1, on the reverse strand, counting down.
CCCAGCGCTTATCGCCGGAACTCCACCCCAACAGCATCGCCGTCC
>DNIF01000056.1 GCA_003485715.1 Gammaproteobacteria bacterium | reverse complement strand
CCTACAGCACGACCGATCTCATTGGCGTGGAGGTCGCGGGGGCGGTCAAGAATGTGCTTGCCATCGCCGCCGGTGTGGCCGATGGGCTGGGGCTCGGGGCCAACGCGCGGGCGGCGTTGCTCACGCGGGGGCTGGCCGAGCTCTCCCGCCTCGGTGTCGCCCTCGGTGGTGAGGCGGCCACCTTCACCGGGCTGGCGGGTCTCGGGGATCTCGCCCTCACGTGTACCGACAACCAGTCGCGCAACCGTCGCTTCGGTCTCGCCCTCGCGCGCGGACTTGACGCGGCGGCGGCGGCTCGCGAGGTCGGTCAGGTGGTCGAGGGTGCAGGCTCCGCCCCGCTCGCGCTGATGCTGGCTGCTCGAGTCGGGGTGGAGTTGCCCATTTGTCGCGAAGTGGCGGCGGTAGTCGCGGGAGAGCGTAGCCCGCAGGCGGCGCTGCAGCGGTTGCTGGCGCGGGAACCCGGAGCGGAATTTGCCCAGTCAGGCCCTGAGCGAGCGGCGGAAGTCACGACGGCGGCGTCCTCGCGCGCCGGCAAGGAACCCGAGTAGGAGGAAGCGCTGGCTGCAGTTGCCCGGTCAGCGCCTGCCTAGATGCCGCCGGCGAAGCCCGTCTGCCGCCACGCCTCGTAGGTGGCGATGGCCACGGCGTTCGATAGGTTGAGACTGCGCACCGCAGGGCGCATGGGCAGGCGCACCACGGCCGTGATCTCCGGGCGCTGAAGCACCAGATTCGGCAGTCCGCGTGTCTCCGGGCCGAACAGCAGTGTGTCGTCCGGCCGCCAGTCGACCTCCACATGGTGCCGGCTCCCGCGCACGGAAAAGGCGAAGACGCGCGTCGCACCGATGACCGACAGGCATTCGTCCAGCCCCGGGTGCAATTGCACCGTGGCGTACTCGTGATAATCGAGGCCGGCTCGGCGGAGATCGCGGTCGTCCATGCGGAAGCCGAGCGGCTCGATGAGGTGCAGTCGAGCCCCGGTGTTGGCACACAATCTGATAACGTTGCCCGTATTCGGCGGGATTTCGGGTCGGTAGAGCACGATGTGGATCATGCTGCCAGCCCCCGCCGCGCGTTTGGTCGCGCGTCACCGTCGGCCATCGCGACCATCGCCCTGCCTGGAATGCCCATGCTGCCAGCCACGCCTGCCTCCCCGCCTCTGACCGTCGATTTCTGCGGCCTCAACTTTGCCACGCCGCTGGTGTTGCTGTCGGGCTGTGTGGGTTTCGGCGAAGAGTACACGCGCGTCGTGGGCTTCTCGAACCGTGACGCGGGGGCCGTGGTGCTGAAGGGGACCACCCTCGCCGAGCGCCTTGGCAATCCTCCCCACCGGGTGGCAGAGACGCCGGGTGGCATGCTCAACGCCATCGGCTTGCAGAACCCCGGCACGGCGACCGTCGTCGGCGCCATCCTCCCGGGACTCGACTTCAGCGAAACGCGCTTCATCGCCAACGTATCCGGCTCCACCGTGGAGGAGTATGAGGCGGTCACGCGACTGTTCGACGACTCACCCATCGACGCCATCGAGATCAACATTTCCTGTCCGAACGTGAAGGAGGGTGGCGTCGCCTTCGGCAATGACCCGGACATGTCCGCTCGGGTGGTGGAGGTCTGTCGCCGCGCCACCACGAAGCCGCTCATCACCAAGCTCTCACCCAACCAGACGGATATCGCCCGCAATGCGCGTCGTTGCATCGAGGCTGGCACGGACGCCTTTGCCGTCATCAACACCGTGCAGGGCATGGCCATCGACAGCGAGCGTCGTCGCCCCATCCTCGGCAACAATCAGGGCGGGCTGTCCGGGCCGGCCATCAAGCCCATCGCCCTCCTGAAGGTGCATCAGGTGCATCAGGTCGCGCGCCCCCACGGGATTCCGATCATCGGTCAGGGTGGTGTGGTTTCGGCCACGGACGCCGTGGAGTTCATGCTCGCCGGGGCGACGGCGGTCGGTGTAGGCACCGCGTTGTTCTACGACCCACTGGTGCTGCCGCGCATCAACGCGGGCCTGCAGGACTACGCCACCAGGCACGGCTTCGCTCGGGTTGCGGACCTCACCGGCCGACTGGAGTTCAACCCGCCGGGCTGAGTACGTCGCCCGGCTGCTGCGCTTACCGTTCAGTCTGCGGACAGGCGCCGCAGAAAGACCTCCATCTCGCGTACGGCCTGCAGGTCGCCGCGCTGACGCGCAACCGCGACTCCCTGCGTCCAGGCTGTGCGCGCCGTCTCCGGTTCACCCGCACTGATGGCCGCGCGGCCGAGGAGTTTCCAGGCTGCGCTCAGTTTCGGGTCTTGCGCCGCCGCGGCCCGGGCGTGCTCGAGCGCGGCGGCCGGGTCGCTGACGAGCAGCGACTTCGCCAGCCCAAGACGCAGCAGCGGGCCGTCCTGGCCCTGCGCGAGTTGTGCGAGGAGCCGTTCAGCGAGCACTGTTGGCGCGCGGTCGGTGATGCTCAATTCGGTTCTTCGCGACCTTGGCGTGGACCGAGGCCGAGTGCGCGCAGCTTGCGGTAGAGATGGGTGCGCTCCATGCCGGAATGCTCGGCAACGCGGCTCACGCTGCCGCCGTACACCTGCAACTGATGCTCGAGGTACACCCGCTCGAACTGCTCGCGTGCCTCGCGCAGCGGGAGATCGAAGGTGATGCTGAAGCCGTTGGTGGGCGCGACCGCAGGGGTGCCGAGGACTTGCTCCACTTCGGCCAGGTCCACGTTGTCCTCACCGCCGAGGATGAGCAGCCGCTGCACCAGATTGCGCAACTCGCGCACATTGCCCGGCCAGGCGTGCAGGCGCAGCCGGGCGAGCGCACCGGCCGAGAAGCGCCGGGCGGGCAGTCCCTCGTTGCTGACGAAGCGGTCGAGATAGTGCTGCACCAGTTCCGGGATGTCCTCGAGGTGCTCGCGCAGGGGCGGCACGGCGAGCGGGACGACATTCAGGTGGTAGTAGAGGTCATCCCGGAAGCGACCCTCGCGTACCGCCTCGTGCAGGTTCTGGCGGGTGGCAGCGATCACCTGCACATCCAGTCGCACCAGCTCGCTGCCGCCCACCCGCAGGGTGGAGTGGCCCTCGAGCGCGGTGAGTAGCCGGGCCTGGATGCCGAGATCGAGGTCAGCGACATCCTTGAGCAGCAGCGTGCCGCCGTTGGCGCGCTCGATCCAGCCGTAACGCACGCGTCCATCGGGGGATTCCGCCCCGAAGAGCTCGGCCTCCGGTTGCTCGCGAGTCAACGCTGCCGCACCCACGACGATGAAAGGCCCATCGGCGCGCGGGGAGCGTCGATGCAGGTAGCGGGCGAAGGTCTCCTTGCCGCTGCCGGATTCGCCCGTGATGAGTACTGCCGTGCGCCGTCCGGCGATGCGCTCGACCTGGGTCCGGAGCATCGCCAGTGCCGGACTCGACCCCACCGGGTCGTCGCCCGCGGGCTGGCCGCGCCGCAGGCCGACGTTCTCGCGTCGCAGCGCGTCCGCCTCCAATGCCCGTGCCACGGTCACCAGCAGCTTGGCCGTGGAGAGCGGTTTCTCCAGGAACTCATAGGCACCGAGGCGGGTGGCCTCGATGGCGGTCTCCAGGGTGGCGTGACCGGACATCATGATGACCGGTGCCTCGCACACACCGGCCTCCGACCACTCCTTGAGCAGGGTCACACCGTCGGTGTCCGGCAGCCAGATGTCGAGCAGGACGAGGTCGGGTCGTCGCTGGCGGCGGGCTGTGCGCGCCTGCTCCGCCGTCCCCGCGATGGCCACGCTGTGGCCCTCTTCGCTGAGGATGTCACCGATGAGCGCGGCGATGTCCGGTTCGTCGTCGACGACGAGGATGTGCGATGCCTTCATGCGCTGACCGATCTCCTTCGCTCGACGGGCGTCTCCTGGGTAGCAGGGGTGCTGGCCGGGAGCCGGAAGACGAAGCGCGCCCCGCCCTCCGCGCGATTCTCCACCCATACCCTGCCGCCATGTTCTTCCACCGCCTTTTTCACGATGGCGAGACCGAGGCCCGTGCCCTTGTGCTTGGTGGTGACGTAGGGTTCGAAGAGGTCGGGGAGCAGTTCGGTCGGGACGCCGGCGCCGTTGTCCTCCACCCGGATCTCGAAACCGTCGGCTGCCGTGGCCCCGATGGAGAGCTGCACTTCGGGGGCATCCACGCTGGCCGCCTCGAGGGCGTTCTTCAGCAGATTGTTGAACACCTGCCGCAGGCGACCGGGGTCTGCGTGCACGCACAGCGGCCCGGGTGGGGCCGTGAAGTTCATCTGGGCCTCCGGCCGCGACGCGCGGAAGAGCTCCATGACCTCCTCGGCCAGCCGCCGGAGATCGAGCGGCTGTGGTTGCAGGCGCGGTGCGCGGGCGTAGTCCGAGAAGGCGTTGACCATGGATTTCAGCGTCTCTACCTGCGCCACGATGGTCTGGGTGAGGCGATCGAAGATGGCCGCATCGGGTTCCGGCAGGCCTTTGAGATATTTGTGCCGGAGGCGCTCGGCGGCGAGCTGGATCGGTGTCAGCGGATTCTTGATCTCGTGGGCGAGGCGTCGGGCCACCTCGCCCCAGGCGGCATTGCGCTGGCTCTGGATGAGCAATGTGATGTCATCGAACACGACCACCGCGCCGAGTGCGCTGTCTTGCACACCACCCAGGGTCGCCCCGCGCATGATGAGCACCTGACGCCCGGCCGTGCCGAGGAGCTCCACCTCGCCCTGCCATTCGGCCCCCTGCGGTGACGGTTGCAGCAGTCGCAGGAAGTCGGCGAGCCGGGGTTGCGCCTGGGCCAGGGCGTCGGTGCTCGCACCCTCGAGTTCCGCCTGCGGCAGGCCCAGGATGTGGGCCGCGCTCGCGTTGGCCATGCGTACGCGCCCACGCGGGTCGAGACTGACCACGCCGGAGGAGAGCCGTCCCAGCAGGACCTTGAGATAGGCCCGCTCCTGCTCGACCGCCGCGCGGCTGCGGCGCGCCTCGTCGCGGGCACCCGCCAGCCTGCG
>DNIF01000092.1 GCA_003485715.1 Gammaproteobacteria bacterium | reverse complement strand
AGCCGCGCCCGCTCGGGAAGGTCGCATCCGGAGGCGAGATCGCTCGCATCGCACTCGCCATCCAGGTGGTCCTGGCCGGGGACGCCGGAGTGCCCACGCTCATCTTCGACGAGGTGGATGCCGGGATTGGTGGCCGGACGGCCGATGTGATCGGACGCGAATTGCGCCGGCTGGCCGGGCACCGTCAGGTGCTCTGCGTGACCCATCTCGCACAGGTTGCAGCGCAGGCCGGCCAGCACTTCGCCGTGAGCAAGCGGACGGAGACCGGCCAGACCCTCACGGAGGTTGAGGCGCTCACTGCCGAGGCGCGGGTTACCGAAATCGCGCGCATGTTGGGGGGAGTCGAACTCACACCCGAGGGGCTTCGCCACGCCGGCGCGCTGCTCGGGCTGGCGGGACACTGAAAGCCTCAGCGACCGCGCCCCCGGCGCTCACACTTGCTGTCGGTGCAGATCCCGTGCAGAACCAGTGCGTGATCCGCCAACCGGAAGCCATGCTCCTCGGCTACTCGATTCTGGCGCTCTTCGATGATCGGGTCGATGAACTCGACGATATGCCCGCATTCCGAGCAGACGATGTGATCGTGGTGCTCTCCCTGATTGAGCTCGAAGACGGAATGTCCGCCCTCGAAATGGTGCCGGGACACAAGCCCCGCCGCCTCGAACTGGGTCAGGACGCGGTACACGGTCGCAAGGCCCACGTCCTCACCGGCCTCGAGCAGCGCCCGGTAGACGTCCTCCGCACTCATGTGGGACACCGCGCGTTCCTCCAATAGTTGGAGGATGCGGAGTCTCGGGAGGGTCGCCTTCAGGCCGGCGCGCCGCAATTCGTGCTTGTCCATCCCACGTGATCCCCGCTTAGGTGTGCCCGGCTCGCGGGCACCTTTGTCCGGTCCGGGAGTATAACGCTGCACGGTCGGGGTTCCGCTTTTGGCCTGGAGCCCCCTCGATGGCCGAGCCAGACCGGAGCGAGCTAGACTGACCGGTCAGTTACCTCATGGATTGAACATGCCCCTGAGACCCACTCCCGCGATCGCTGCCCTTCCCGCCGCGCTGGTTGTCTTGACCGGCCCCCTCTTGGGCGGCTGCGCCGCCGTCGACCGTGTCCTGCCAAGGAAGGAAGAACTGCCCTTCGTCTACCGGGTGGATGTCCAGCAGGGCAACGTGGTGACCCAGGAGATGCTCGCGCAGTTGCAGCCAGGCATGGAGAAATCCAAGGTCCGCCACATCATGGGCACGCCAGTGCTCATCGATGTTTTCCACAGTAACCGTTGGGACTACCTCTACACCTTCCAGGACGGTCGGAATCCGCGCCAACGCCGCCAGATCTCACTCTTCTTCGACGGCGAAAAACTGATGCGCGTAGATGGTGACGTGCGGCCTGCCCCGGGTCCGCTGGTGGTGGAGCGCAAACCAGACGTTGAAGTTGCCGTGCCGGACGCCGATCGGCGCCTCATCGATCGCATGCGGGAGCGGGTCGGCCTGGGCGATACCTCCCAGGCGGACAAGGCAGCCGAGCATCTCATCGAGGTCGAGGAGGCCGAGCGCGAACGTGCGGAGCGGGACGCCCGCGCCCGCGCCAGGCTCCTCGGCGAAAGCCCGGAGGAGCAAGGACGCGCGGCAGAGCGCGCGCGATCACAGGCGGCGGTCGAGAAGGCCTTGGCCAAGGACTCCAACGATGCGGAGCAACGCGAGGAGGCCGATTCGGCAGAGACCGAAGAACCACGCTCCGGGATCTTCCGTCGCATGCTGCGGGGTATAGGCATGGGCGATGAACTCGACACCCGCCGAGCCCAGAAGATCCCCGAGCAGGAAGATCTCTGAGAACACTCGGCAAAGCGGAACTTTCGCGCAAGTACAGTGCCGGGTTGGTCGCACCGTTGTTACGAAAGGAACGGGACCCCGCTCGCCGAAGCGAGCAGCCTACAGCCGATCGCTTGACTCATCCTCTAACAAATGCCACCTCAGAGCCGGCGCAACTGGGTCAGCACCCGGCGATAGCTGCCGTTCAGAATAATGGGATTGTCGGTGAATTCTCGCCGTTCGCGCAGAACCAGCCCCATGCCCGGGCAGTAAGAATCGGTTTGCTCCACGGTGACGCGGGTGAGTTGCCCAAGGCGATTACGCACCACCTCACGAACTCCGCGGCCAGTAAACTCGGTGCATCCCTCAAAGGTGCCCGCAGGCACTTCGACGCGACGCCCCTCGCCTGTTCGTCGGTACTCGATGGTCACGGCGACCGGCAAGCGAAATCCTGCCTCTTCGAAATCTTCGACCCGACGCTCTATGACGCCGGTGGTAGTAGCGATTGTCCAGACGTCCACCCCGGCCGACGGCACTACCCATTCGGGAGGTGAAAGAGGAGTTATCGTGCCTGCCGCGTTGGCGATGCCGACTCGCCGGACACCATCATCCGCGCGCGCCAGAACATCGACCGAGCCGTCGTGCTGCGCCACGCCGTACACAGGTTCTTCGGCCCCGGGCAGACGCCCGAGACTGCGTTCCTCGAGTACCGAACGGCGCGTGTTCTCACCCACCTGATGGATGACCGCGTACCGCCAGACCAGCCCCTTATCGAGTGGCTGCAAATCATCACCTTTACCGCCGCAGCCGAGGATCACGAGCGGCAACGCCAGACAGAGGACGCGCGCACAGGTAGCGATCTGATTGCCGATGTTCACGGCACCTGATGGCATCGTCGCCGAAGTCGGAAACGGTGAAGACGACCGCAGCCCCTCGCTCAAGCGGACACTCACCCCCCACTCTCGCGGGCGAATGTCTCCAGCCCATCGAATACCGGAGCTGAGGGGTTCTGCTTGCACCAGGCCGAGAGCCAGTGAGCGAGACCGCCACCATCCACCAGTACCGGGCGACGCCCGCGCATTGCAGCATTGCGTCCCGTCAGGTAGCCAAGCCCCCACGCGACGTAGGAGTCGATTGCCTGCTCCGAACCGATCTCCCGGGCGCGCAGGAAGGCAGTGCAGTCTCGCGTGCCGATGCCCATCGCGGTGGTGGCCAGCACCGGCTCCCATGTGAGCAGCGCAGGCAGGCAAAAAAGCAAGGCATAAGGCTTCATTGGAAGTTGCTTCTCCGTCAGGGGTACGGCGTTGACTGGCCCTCAGAGCCGGCTGACCGGCGCCGAGTTCCCATGGCTTGCGAGCGCTCCCCGTCATCTCCCGGCTCTGTTTGCCGAGATTTACCGTCGGGCGGCGGCGGGCCAAGGTGAGGGTGCATGTGCAGTGCCGCCCGGGCAAGCATTTGCGCCGATACCGGTACGGTCGCAAAGAGCAGTATCGCCGCCAGCACTTCGATGAGACTCGCGCCGCCTTCGCGCGCACTGAAATGCAGGGCCGAGGCCAGCAGGATCGCACCCACGCCGAGGGTAGAAGCCTTGGTGGCGGCGTGCAGTCGCAAGAGGTAGCTGGACAGCTTCACGATCCCCAGGGATCCAAGCAACACGAACACTGCGCCGAGCACGGCGAGCAACCCGACCAGATCCGTGGGAGACGTCACGGCATGATCCTCCCACGTCTGAGATATGCCGCAACCGCAACGGTGGCAACGAAGCCCAGCACCGCCATTACCAATGCGGTCTCGAAGTACACGCGCGACTCAAGGGCGATGCCCATCAACACGAGCAAGGCAAGAGCGTCCACGTAGAGGGTATCGAGGGCAAGTACACGGTCCTCGATCGTAGGCCCTCTCAGCAGCCGCAACGCAGCGAGCACCATGGCAGCACCGGTGATGAACATGGCGATGGCAATCACGGGTTCCGTGCCTCGAAAAGGCGCTGGAGGCGCGTCTCGTAGCGTGACTTGATCTGTTTGACGACCGCTTCAGGTTCCGGCGCATGCAGCACGTGTACCAGCAATTGACGCCGATCCCTGGACAAGTCTGCCGACAGAGTTCCGGGAGTCAAGGTGATGATGCTGGCAAGCAGGGCAATGGCCTCGGGAGTTTCAAGGTCCAGAGGCACCCACACGAAGGTCGGCCGGAGCACACGCTCCGGCCCCAGTACACGCCAGGCGACATCGATGTTTGCCACGATGATGTCGTGACACACAAGTACGAGTAGTGCGAGTGAGCCGCTGAGGGAGTTGGGTAGACGGGGATCGCGAACCAGGGAAACCATGCAGAGGGGAAGCACGATGCCGAGCAGGGCACCAGCGGTGAAGCCAGCAACCGACCATTGCCCCTGCAGGGCCACCCAGGCAAAGGTGAGCGCCACTGAGGTTGCCGGCGCCGGCAGGATCCGCCTCCGCAGACTCCGGGCGCTCACGGGTGTCCTCCAGTACGAGGATGTACGTCCACATCGAGCGCCATCCGACTGGTGCCGGATTCGATCTGCCTGGCCGCATCGAGACCCCACTGCTGCACTGGAGCCGCTGCCAGTGCAATGGCAACCCCAAGGATCGCGAGCACGGCTACCGGACACAGCGAGGCGAAGGAAGCAGGACGTGCAGCTCGTGGACCGCCACCGATGGTGAGCCAGGCATCAGCACTGCGCGCCAGCGTGGCAAGGCCTGCAACCAGAACCAGGAGCCAGAACCAGCCCCACCCACTGTGCCCGAGGCTGCCCGCAAGGACACCGAACTTGGCTATGAAACCCGAAAACGGCGGCAGCCCACTGACGGCGAGCAGACCGATTGCGAGCCATGCGCGCAGCGCAGGCGACAGCGATTCACCGCTGGTGAAGTCGTCACGGGCCTGTGGCCGCTCGCGCCGGAGCAGGTCGGCGAGCGCGAAGAGCAGTGCCGTCGCAAGCGTGGAATGCACCAAGTAATACAGCGTCGCCGAAATCGCGGGGACTGTGGCGAAAGAAAGCGCGGTCAGTACTGTCCCGGAGGAGATGAGCACGACGGCCGCCGCCAGACCCGAAAGGGTGGATACACCAAGCACCAGAAACGCGGCCATGGCCATCGCCAACACCCCGGCGCACCAGAGCACCATGCGTGCGCCAGCCAGCCAGATCTCCGGGGCCGCCGCCAGGACATCGACGTACAGCCTGAGCAGTGCGTAGAGACCGACCTTGGTCATGAGGGCAAAGAGGATCGCCACTCCTCCCGGCAGCCGGGTATACACGCCCGGCAACCAGAGACCGAGCGGTCCTACGGCCCCCTTGAGCGCGAATACCACACCGAGCAGGGTGCAGGCCACAGCGGTCAGTTGCCCGGCCTGCGGCTCGAGGTCGGGCAGGCGTCGCGCCAGATCGGCCATGTTGAGTGTGCCTGCCGCCCCGTACAGCAGCCCCGCCCCAAGCAAAAAAAGCGCCGAGCCGAGCAGATTGATCACTACGTAGTGCAGCCCGGGACGTAACTGCCGCTCGGCCCCACCCTGTAGCAACAAACCATAGGATGCGAGCAGCAGCACCTCGAAGAAGACAAACAGATTGAAGAAATCCCCGGTGAGAAAGGCACCGTTCAGACCCATGATCTGGAGCTGGACCAAGGTGTGGTAGTGGCGACCGGCGAGGTCGATCCCGAGCGCCATGCTCTGCCACACGGAGATGCCGACCACGACCGCCGTGAGCAGGACCATCAGTGTGGAAAGCCCATCGGCCACCAGCACAATCCCGAAGGGTGGTACCCAGTCCCCCACCGCGTGCAATCCGGGCGCACGCACCCCAGAAGCATCCACATCGACGATCGATGACAGGGTCGCAGCAACCACGACACCGATCAGGAGCGAGAGGCCTGAGCAGAGGCGCAGCCACCGCGGTGCCTGCGCTTCGATCCAGAGCAGCAGGACGGCGGCAATGAGCGGCACGGCAATTGGTGCCACCACGAGCGTGGAGCCGTTCATGGATCCTTATCCGTCACATCCACATCATCCTCGGCATGCGCACCGAAGGCCGTCATCGCCAGCACCAGCACCAGCGCCTGCATGGCAAAACCGATGACGATTGCGGTAAGTACCAGCGCCTGAGGCAGTGGGTCGGCATGCACGGTGGCAGCAGGCGAAAGGATCGGTGCCGCGCCCGGAATCAGGCGTCCCATCACGAAGATGAAGCAATTCACCGCGTGTGAGAGCAGACCGAAGCCCAGCACCAGATCAAAAGTACGCCGACCGAGCATGAGGAAAATTCCACTCCCGGCACAGACACCGATCGCTGTCGCCACCAGCCATTCCATGTGTCTAGGCCCTCGACATCGAATATGCAGCGGGTTTCCTGCCATCGCGCCGGGCCCCGGCGCGTCGCTCTTCCGCAACCCCGCCAATGCGCTGGAGGATCAGTGTGACCGCGCCGATCACGACCAGATAGACGCCAACGTCGAAAAGCGTTGCGCTGGCCAGGGGGAGTTCTCCGAGTAACGGCAAGTGCACCGTGGTGTGCGCACTGGTCAGGAAGGGACGCGCGAACGGCAGGGCGGCAATGCCTGTCAGCACGGCAATGCCAAGACCAACTGCCATGAGGCCCACACCATCCACGTGCAGGCGACGCGCCAGCCAAGCGGATCCTCGACCCATCTGTAACAGGGCGACGCCCACTGCCACCACCAATCCGGCGATGAAGCCACCACCCGGAAGATTGTGGCCGCGCAGGAATAGATGCACGGAAATGAGCAGCGCCACCGGCATCAGCAAGCGCGCCACGACCGCAAGCAGGAGTGGGAGATCGGCTCCTGCGGGGGCCCGTACACGTGGCGCAACCCGGACCCGGGCCCTGCCAAGCAGGGCAGCGATCACTAGCGCAGCAACACCCAGCACGGTGATCTCGCCCAGCGTATCGAGGCTGCGAAAGTCCACGATGATCACGTTCACCACATTGGCCCCGCCCGCATCGTGCAAGCTGTGCTGCAGGAACCACGGTGCGAGTCCATCGGCGGGGGTAGTCAGTACCTGGACTACCACCAGCGTGATCAAGACACCGAACCCTCCCGCTGCGGCCAGCCTCCAATAAAGGCATCGGTCGTTGCCGACTGCTGCCAGAGGGGGCAGGAAGTGCAATGAGAGCATCAGCAGCAGAGTGCTGACCAGTTCGACCAGGATCTGGGTGAGCGCGAGGTCAGGCGCACTGAAGTGCGCAAAATGGACCGAAAGCACAACACCCACCACGGCTAGAAGCAGGATAGCGAGCAATCGATCGTGCCGGCTGAATACCGTCGCCAGCGCAGCGGTGATTGCAAGCCCCCACAACAACCAGGCCAGTGGGGGCGCTGGACTCACACTCGGGATGCCATTGGCAACGAGCACGCCGAAGGCCGGCAACATGGCCAGGAGAGCAACCCAGATCACGACTTGAAGCGAGGGCCCGAGACGTGGTGCCCACGGCCCCGAGTCGCCCCGCGCGGCCAAGGCAAGAAGCGGACGCAGCGATCGGCTGAACGCGATCTCTGTGTACACCAGCCCGGCCGGCGTGGGCCGCCAGAGCAGGAACAGGGCCGTGCCCGCGGCGATGACACAGAGCGACATCACGACCGCTGCATTCAGTCCGTGCCAAAGTCCGAGGTGTACGTGGGAACCCGCAGGAACGGCCGCACCGATGGCGAGCAGGGCGAGCCACGGACTGAACAACCATTCCGGCGCTACGCCGGCGAGCAGGGTCCATGTTGCGCAGATAGCCATCGGCACGGTCTGCCACGGTGATGGATCGGCGATAGCAGGACCAGACCTTTCGCTGCCTGCAAGGAAGGGGATCCACCACAGCCGCAATGTGTAGGCCACCCCGAACACGGCACCCAGGAGGGTGGCCAACACGAGCAGCAATGCGACCAGTTCGGGCAGGATTTGCCATCCATCCTGCAACACCGACGTCAGCGCGAGCTCCTTGGTGATGAAACCGCTGAAGGGCGGCAACCCCGCCATGGCCGGCAGCACGACACAGGCGATGATGAAACTGAGCGGCATGCCCCGTGCGAGCCCACCAAGCCCGCGCAGATCACGCACCCCCGTGGCGTGATCGATGGACCCCGCCAGCATGAATGCGCAGGCCTTGAACAGGGCGTGAGCCAGCAGATGCGCCAGAGCCGCCAGCGTTGCGGCCGGGGAGTCGAGCCCCAGCAACAGCACCATGAGACCTAAATGACTCACTGTGGAACCGGCCAGCAGCGCCTTGAGGTCAGTCTGACGCAGTGCGCTCAAGGCGCCAATGACAAAGCTTGCAGTACCCGCCCCAATCAGCATCCAGGCCCAGAGATAATCGTCACCGAGAACAGGTTGCATGCGGGCGAGCAGGAAAATCCCGGCCTTCACCAGCGCGGCGGAATGCAGGAAGGCAGACACGGGCGTTGGTGCCGCCATGGCGCGCGCCAGCCAGAAATGGAATGGGAATTGGGCCGATTTTGTCAGTGCCGCAAGAATGAAACCCACCTGGACGAGCGGAAAGAGTGGATGGGCCTGGATCGTTGCCCGCTCGGTGAGCAGGTGACTGATCTCGAAACTACCGGCGATCTGCCCGAGCAAGACTGCCGCAGCCAGCAACGACAATCCGCCGAATCCGGTCACCAGCAAGGTGATCCGTGCACCCTGGCGTGCGTCCGTGTCGCGGTCGCGGAAATTCACCAGGACGAATGACGCGAGGCTGGTGAGTTCCCAGAAGACCACGAGCAGGATGAGGTCTCCCGCCAAGACCAGCCCCAGCATCGCGCCGGTGAAGATGAGTAACCAGACGATGAGCCGCTTGCGATCCTCCGCACTACCTCGCAGGTAGCCATGTGCGAAGACCATCACCAGCAGGGCAACTATACAGACGAGCAACGCGAGGCCGGTTCCGAGGCCATCTGCGCGCAGATCGAAATGCACATTGGCCTGCGGCAACCAAGGCAGAGCGAAGCGCGTCACCTGCCCTTGTAGCGCAGTGGTGGCGAGGTCCAGTGCGCAGGCTACCGCAAACCCCAAGGCCGCGAGCGCGGACCCGACGATGAGATTGCTACGGCGAGCCGGCAACAGGTGCAGGCAGAATGCCGCGAGGAAGGGCAGGAGCGGGAGGAGTGGCAGTGTCAACACGCTGAAATACTACATCGCGACATCAGGAAGGTCTTGACCCTGATGGGGTGGTCACCAGAAATGACCATCAATGGTGAAGGTCAGCGTCCGGTGGACATCTCCGTAGTCACCGCTTCGGCTACAGGTCCGCCGATTGGCTTTCGCTCACGCACCAGCTGGACGAGTTCGCGAATGGCAGCCACCACGACTTCCGGGCGATCAACGTGTGGGCTGTGGCCGACATCCGGGATGGTCCGCAACTGACCCTGAGGCGTCAGGCGTACAAGCTCGGCCTGGGCGTCATGCCAGGCCTGCTCAGCGGCGTCCCCCTCGGTACCAACTGGCCACAACCGTCTGCCGCGCTCGAGCACGATCAGTGGCACGTCGGGCACCGGTCCGGCCTGTTGGACTGCCTGGCTGCTCGCGTGGAAGTGCTTGAGCTCGTCCATCTGCGTCAGGATGGCCTTGCGTCGCGTGTTGAGGTACGAGGCCACTTCCTCTCGGGTGCGTGGCATTCCGGCCGCACTGACCTTCGGTTGCTCCACGAGCGGGCTCGCACGCCGTGGCCCGCGACTGGCAACGACTTCGGTGGTCGGCGTGGAGGACTCCACCAGCAGCAGGGCCGCCACCTCAGCCGGATGACGGGCAGCCAGATAACGAACGGTGAAGCCTCCAAATGAATGACCAACCAGCACCCACGGGCCAGCTATCTCCGAGGCCTTCATCAGGTCCAGCAGTTCATCCGCGACCTGAGGGGTGGTTCTCGGCGCCGGCCCTGCGTCGCTCCAACCATAGCCAGGACGGTCCCAGACACACACGCGCGTTGTGCTCGCGGCTCCTTCCAGGACCGGGATCCACTCGAGGGACGAAGCCCCGATGCCTCCATCGATCATGACCGCAGGGTAGCCCGAACCGACGCAGTGCATGTGCATGCGCAGCCCCTGCACCACGAGAAATTTCCCGGGTGGCACCAGTATGTTGGTTTCGGCAGTTGCGGGGGGAGTTGTCACAGGCGACTCATCCTCCTGCGCGAGAGCGGGAAGCGCCACCGCATAGCCGAATGCGAGGCAGCCAGCGAAGCAGCGCCAGAGGAGCCCGCAGCGAAGCAAGGACAAATGTTTCATGGGTTGCTCTCCGGTCCGATGAACGGGAATGTGGTTTCGCCGAGTCTTCACGTAACGCCTCCGGGCGAGGTGGCCCGGGCAAATGTCAGGGCCGATTCAACCGTGTGAGTTCCAATTGCATTTCCCCACGATCCAGCGCCGGTCGATTCGTCCGTTCCACAAGTCGTTGCTTGACCAAACCCACGCCGGGGGCGAACCACGCAGTCGACTCCACCGTGACCGACCCCAGACCCAGGTAGTTGCCGAGATGCGTGCTGATGCTGCCGCGGCCCTCGATGCGTAGACAACCGGAAAAGCTGCCCGCCGGGACCTCCACCCGTTCGTCGCGAGCCGCGAGCCGATACTCGACGGGCAGACTCACCTGAACGCGGAACAGGGTTTCCTGAGGAGGGCCGGTCTTCTCGAGAACCCGCACCGGAGTCAGTTGCTGCCAGGAACGACCCACATCGAGGCTGGCAGGGAGTACCAACCAAGGCTCGACTGCCCAACGGGGAGCCTCGTCCGTTGCACTCTGGGCGCCGAGCCGCAGCCATCCGCGCGTAGGATCACGGGCAAAGAAATATCGATTGCCATCGAAGGTGCGTTGCTCAAGAACTGAATCTGCCCGACCTGCGACCAGCACCGGACCTCGATGCTCAACGTAATAGGGTCGCACCTGGGAGCCGTCCATGGTCGTACGCGTCAGTCGATAGGTCCAGCGCAAACCGGATTCAGTCGGGAAGTAGCGGTCCACCTCATCACCGCCCGGGCCGCAGGCCGCCAGTGAAAGGAGGACCACCGACAGAAGCAAGCGTCCACATTTTCGCCGCGGCCCAACAGCCCGCCTGGGGCAATGCGGTGACTCCGCGCGGGCCGAGGGCGATGCCATGTAACCCGCACGCAGGGCTTGATCGGTCACACGGAGGTCAATAGGCATGGAAGTCAGTTCTCCGGTGCGCAGGCGTCGAGGAAGACCCGGGCCGAGCTTCGGATCGCCGCCCTTTCCTCCTGCGGTATGCGTGCCAGGTTTCGATAGCTCATTGCCATGCGCGGGTTTCTTGCCAGTGAGGACTCATGACGCATGAGGAAATCCCAGTAGAGAACGTTGAATGGGCAGGCTGCCTCACCGCTGCGACGCTTGTGATCGTGGACACAGTCCCGGCAGTAATCGCTCATGCGGTTGATGTAAGCCCCACTTGCGCAGTAGGGCTTGGATCCGACCAGCCCACCATCTGCGTGCAGTGCCATACCGAGCACGTTCGGCAACTCCACCCACTCGACGGCGTCTGCATAAACCGCGAGATACCATTCAGCCACTGCCTCGGGGGCAATCCCGGCCAGTAGCGCGAAATTCCCGGTCACCATCAGGCGCTGGATGTGATGAGCATAGGCAGTCCGGCGCGTCGCCTCGACGACGGAGGCAACGCAGTGCATCGAGGTTGGTGCCCCCCAGAAGAAGTCGGGCAGCCGGCGCCGCGCATCAAGTGCATTGCGATCCCGGTATGCCGGCATGAACTGCCAGTAGACTCCGCGGATGAATTCACGCCAGCCCAGGATCTGCCGGATGAAGCCCTCGGCAGCATTCAGAGGTGCATTTCCCCGCTGCCACGCAGCCTCTGCGGCCCGGCAGACGTTCAGCGGGTCGAGCAGACCGAGATTGATGGCCGCGGACAGGCGGGAGTGAAAGAGAACATCTTCGGACGCCAGCATGGCATCCTGGTAGTCGCCGAAACCCGGCAGCGCACGTGCGATGAAAATCTCCAACGCCTGCTCTGCGTCGCTCTGCGTGACCGGCCAGTCGAAGCAGTCGAGGGCCCCGAAGCGCGTGCTGAAGCGCTGGGTAACCAGAGCCATGACTTCCCGGGTAATCTGATCCGGCACGAAGCGGACACAGCCCGGCAGGGCTTTCACGCCGTCGTAACGGCGACGATTCTCGCTGTCGTAGTTCCACTGTCCGCCCGTTGGCGTGCCGTCAGGCTCCATGAGGAGCCCGGTTTCGCGGCGCATCTCGCGATAGAAGAACTCCATGCGCAAGGCCGTGCGTCCGGATGACCACTTGGCGAAGCGTGCATGGCTGCAAAGGAAGCGATCGTCTTCAAGAACCGTCACCGGCACACCGAGATGCTGGTGCCACTGCGCCATCGCTTCAGCGAGGCGCCATTCTCCGGGCTCGGTCACGCAAACGGCCTCGCAGCCGGTCTCTCCGAGCGCGCGTCGAACTTCACCCTCAATGCTACCTGTGTTGGCGGGGTCATCGAGTCGCACGTAACGCACCCTCAGACCCCGCTCGGCGAGGGAGCGGGCGAAGTGCCGCATGGCTGACAAGAACAAGACCAGTTTCTGCGGGTGGTGCGGAACGTAGTCGGTCTCTTCAGCCACTTCCGCCATCAATATGACGTCGCCTGGATGACAGCCCCTGAGCGACGCGATGCCGAAGGTCAACTGATCGCCGAGCAGGGGCCTGAGGACGGGAGAGGAAACGTTCACTTACCGAGAGTGGCAGGGGTCGACCGGGATGTCCAGTTTTTGTTCATCGCATGACAGGGCGCGTTGACGTTCTGTTCATGCCCAGCTATGCTTCAGGTCAAGGACGTGGTTGGCGGTGCTCAACAGCCGTAGGGAGCTCCCCGGTCCCCCCGATGGTGCGTAGAAGTCCCCGCCAGCCACGTCCCCCAATCCACCTACTCACCTGCCCGCCATCGGATTGATCCACATCCGACTGTAGGGAGGGTGTCGAAGCACTCTCGACCGGCCGAGCAGAACTCACTGATAGACTTCCGGGCTGGAACCAAGCCGGCAGCAGGCTGGTCCACCCCAGAGGCTTTGTGGAGAGGGCGTGCGGTGCAATCCAAGGTTCTTAAATCGATCGTCGCCTGGTTTGACACCTCCGCTGCCCCAGTAGTCTCCCCCGAAGATCGGGGTATAGATTGGCTGCGTCTCATCCCGTTCATCGCCATCCACGCCGGTTGCCTCGGAGTGGTCTGGGTGGGAGTTTCTTGGTTTGCAGTTGGCGTAGCGCTTGCGCTGTACCTGGTCAGAATGTTTGCCATCACCGGGTTCTACCATCGCTACTTCTCGCACCGCGCCTTTCGCACTTCGCGACCCGCACAATTTGTCTTCGCTGTCCTTGGGAACAGTGCTGCGCAACGCGGGCCACTGTGGTGGAGCGCTCACCATCGGCACCATCACCGCACGAGCGACACGCCCTCAGATTTGCATTCACCTGTCCAGCACGGCTTCCTGCGCAGTCATCTTCTCTGGTTCATCTCGCGCGGAGCCTTTGCCACCCGCATCTCGGAGGTGCGCGATTTTTCGCGCTTCCCGGAACTGCGATTCCTTGACCGCTTCGACGGTATCGTTCCCCTCGCTCTGCTCCTTTCTCTCTGGAGTGTGGGCAGCCTGCTCGAAACTTTTTCGCCCGCGCTTGGGACGGGTGGCTGGCAACTGGTCGTCTGGGGCTTCTGTATTTCCACCGTTCTGGTGTACCACGCGACCTTCTCGGTCAACTCCCTCGCGCACCTGTTCGGCAGCCGACGTTTCGCAACACGCGACGACAGCCGCAACAACTGGTTCATCGCTCTCATAACCCTGGGCGAGGGTTGGCACAATAATCACCACCGCTTTCCGGGGGCAGCCCGTCAGGGCTTGCGCTGGTGGGAACTGGACCTGACATGGATCGGCCTCTACTTCCTGGCTGCGTGCGGGATTATCTGGGATCTCAGGAAAGCCCGATGACTGCCAACCCGACTACAGCAATCTTGCCCAGACCTATCGTTTGTGCCCGACACGCCCGTGACTGTGGCGTCGTGCTTGCCAAATCGATGCGCTCACCCGCGCAATAACTCCGCCGCAGCCGAAATCACGCTCTCATGCGCATTGCCATCGTAGGTACAGGTGTGGCCGGGCTCACCGTCGCGCATCGGTTACATCGTCAGCACGACATTACGCTGTTCGAAGCCGAGCCCAGACCTGGTGGACATGTCCACACCGTATCGGTTGACGGTCCGGAAGGCGGCCGTAGCGTTGACACAGGATTCATCGTGTTCAACGACTGGACCTATCCAAATTTCTGCGCACTTCTCGAGGAGCTGGGGGTGCCGTCTCAAACCACCAGCATGAGCTTCAGTGTGCGTCGTGAAGACACAGGTCTTGAATACAACGGCACCAGCCTGAATGCGCTGTTCGCACAACGGCGCAATTTGGTGAGTCCGCGATTTCTTTCAATGGTGCGCGGTATCCTGCGCTTCAACCGCGAGGGCCCTCGCCTGCTGGCCAGTGATGACGACGGAACGACCTTGGGCGACTATCTGGACAGTAACCGCTACGGCACGGCATTCCGCGAGGATTACCTCCTGCCCATGGGCTCGGCAATCTGGTCCGCCCCGCCGGCGCGTACTGCCGAGATGCCTGCGCGCTACTTCGTCGAGTTCTTCCATAATCACGGCATGCTCAGCGTTGGCCGCCGGCCGCAATGGCGTGTAGTCGAGGGCGGCTCGGCGCGCTATGTCGAGGCCCTTCTCAGGCAGTTCACTGGGCAACTGCGCCTCGGCTGCAAGGTACTGCGCGTTTCCCGTCTGCCGAACGGTGTACACCTCGAGTCGGTGGGCGTGGGGGCGGAGATCTTCGATGCCGTCGTGTTTGCGTGCCATTCCGATCAGGCACTCTCGTTGCTTTCCGACCCCACGCTCGCCGAGCAGGAAGTTCTGGGTGCCATCCGCTATCAGAGCAATGATGTCGTGCTGCACACTGACGAGGCGCTATTGCCCCGACGGCGGCGTGCATGGGCTGCCTGGAATTACCGTCGGGATGGCTCCGACGCCGATGCCCCGGTAAATGTCACTTACAACATGAACATCCTGCAGGGTTTCGCCGACCGCACCCAATATCTGGTGACCCTGAACGACCGCTCACGAGTCAATCCGGGGAAGGTCATCACCCGACTCACCTATGACCATCCCTGCTACGACCGCCCTGCCATCGCTGCCCAGTGGCGCTGGGATGACGTGAATGGTGTTTGCAGAACGTGGTTCTGTGGGGCTTGGTGGGGCTGGGGCTTCCATGAAGACGGCGTTGTCAGTGGACTCAGGGTCGCAAGGGCGCTCGCAAACTGAGATGCATCCCCTGCTCCCGGTCGATGGGCGCAGCGATGCCGGCCCTGTACCCGCAATTTCGAAACCTGAACCTGGGGCTGCTCTCTATCGCGGCTGGCTACGCCACCGGCGGCATTTGCCCCGAGCACATGTCTTTCAGCAGTCGCTCTATCTTGCCTGGCTCGACCTCGACCGGCTCGACGAGGATTTTCGGGGGCTGTGGCTTTGGTCTCACCGCCGTATCGCGCCACTGTCGTTTCGGCGCCGGGATCACCTCGGGCGGCCGAGCGAACCGCTGGCCGAGGCCGTGCGCTCTCACGTGCAGACAGCATTGGGGCACAGGCCACTCGGTCCGGTCCGTCTGCTCACCCACCTCGCCTGTCTCGGTTACCGCTTCAACCCAGTGAGCTTCTTCTACTGCTACGACTCCGCCGACAGCCGCCTTGAGGCCATCGTGGCCGAGATCACCAACACCCCCTGGGGGGAGCGGTGCACCTACACCCTCGACTGCCGCAGCGGGCACGATGACCGGCTTCGATTCCGCTTTGCCAAGGATTTTCACGTCTCTCCCTTCATGCCCATGGATCTCGACTATGACTGGCGCTTCGGCGTCCCGGGTAGACGACTCTGGGTGCAGATGGTGAGCCTGAACGAGGGCTCGCGGGTCTTCGACGCAACGCTGTCGCTCGAGCGCTTGCCCTGGGATGCAACCTCACGTCGAGAGGTCCTGCTCCGACATCCGCTGATGAGTCTGGAAGTCATCGCGGGCATCTACTTCCAGGCTGCGCGCCTGTGGTGGAAACGGACTCCCTTCTTCGCCCATCCACGGGAACGCCCAGTGACCAAAGTGCCATGAACGAAGAGCCCGTGCGTACTAACCCGTCCAGATTTCAGCGTCGTGAAGCGGGCCTGGTGGGGGCATTGCGATCTGGTGTCCTATCCCGACTGGAGCCGCTCGCGCAGGGTTCCCTGACGCTGGAGGAGCCGGGTGGAGCGCTGCACTTCGGTACTGCCGGCTCAGGTCTCGATTGCCACGTCGTACTGCACGACCCCGCTGCCTTCTATCGTGCCCTCGCCCTTCGCGGCAGCATCGGCGCAGCCGAAAGCTACATGCGCGGCGAGTGGGACAGCCCCGACCTCACGTGCGTCATCCGCCTGCTGGTTCGCAATCGCTCTCTGCTCGACTCCATGGAGAAGGGTCTTGCCCGGTTGAGCGCGCCGCTACTCAAGCTCTACCACCGGCTACGTCCCAACACTCACGGCGGTGCCCGCTCCAACATCGCGGCCCATTACGATCTTGGCAACGAGTTCTTCGCGCTCTTCCTCGACTCGAACCTCATGTATTCAAGTGCGGTCTTCGAGCACGAAGGCATGAGCCTCGAGCAGGCTTCTCAAGCCAAGCTCGTTCGCATCTGCAACAAGCTGCAGCTTGCGCCTGAACACCATGTGCTCGAGATTGGCTCTGGCTGGGGCGGATTTGCATTGCACGCCGCTCGCACACATGGTTGTCGGGTCACCACCACCACACTCTCTGAGGAGCAACACCGGCTAGCCAGCAAGCGGATCCGTGACGCCGGCCTCGAGGGGCAGGTAACCGTGCTACTTCAGGACTACCGGGATCTCCGCGGCGAATTCGATCGGCTGGTGTCCATCGAGATGATCGAGGCAGTTGGGCATCGTTTTTATCCGGCGTTCTTCCACGCCTGCCATGAGCGGCTCAAACCCGATGGCCTCATGCTGCTGCAGGCGATCACCATTGAGGAATGTCGCTACGCGCGCGCCCTGCGCGAAGTGGATTTCATCCAGCGCTACATATTCCCGGGATGCTGTATTCCGAGCGTTCATGCGCTGATGAACGCGGTGGCGCGTGCGAGCGATCTGCGTCTGGTGCATCTGGAGGATATCGGCCTGCATTATGCGGAGACCATGCGCCACTGGCGCGAGCGGTTTCGGGAGCGTCTGGAGGGTGTACGACGACTCGGCTATCCAGAAACCTTCATCCGGATGTGGGAATTCTACCTCTGTTATTGCGAAGGCGGCTTTCGCGAGCGATCCATCTCCGATGTGCAGATGTTGTTTGCTCGACCGGGCTGGACAGGTCGCCCACCTTTGTTGAATGTCGGCTCTTGAGGAGTAACTCCAAGTGCCATCGACTCTGCGCCTGACCTACCGACGGATCCGACGTTGCATGAGACGGGCTGCTTGCCCAGCGCCGAGGGGGAGCTGACATGCGTCTGTTTCTCAACGTGGTGTCTTTCCAGTGCGTCTGGTTCGCCTGCACCTGGGGTGCCGGGCACGGCATCGGCTGGTTGGGCCCTGCTGTGCTTCTGGCGCACGTCGG
Organism: Gammaproteobacteria bacterium; assembly: GCA_003485715.1. Classification (GTDB taxonomy): domain Bacteria; phylum Pseudomonadota; class Gammaproteobacteria; order UBA7966; family UBA7966; genus UBA7966. Next base: position 4,864 of record DNIF01000092.1, on the reverse strand, counting down.
CCTGCACCGCTTCATTGCTGGAGTACGGTGGCTGACCGAGTTGCGCTACGCACTCCTTGCTGCCGTGGTCGGGGCCACGGGCGACAGCGCTCTGCAATGGCTCGGGCTGCTCGAGTTCGCGGCCAGTCCTTGGGGCACTGCCTTCGCACCGCCGTGGATGCTCGCCTTATGGATCGGCTTCTGTACGCTGCTCGACCACAGCCTTGGCTGGCTGCGAGGTCGCCCACGGCTGACCTTCGGCCTGGGTGGCGTAGCGGGCGCGCTGACCTACTGGGTGGCAGAGCGCCTGATGGCCTTGCAGGTGCTCGGCGACCCGATCATCACCTACGGTGCCGTGGCCCTGCTGTGGTCGGTGGCCCTGCCTCTGCTGGCAGAGACCTCCCCACGCTGCAAGTCGGCACGTGGCGCGTCTGCGCCTCCCCGCGACATCAATCCCTAGTCCACCGATCCAATCAGGGGAACGGCCATGCCCGGCTCCGAAGCATTCATTGTCCTGCAGGTGCTCATCGCGTCCAGCCTGCTGATGGGGGCCACCTGGCTCGTACAGCGACGTACGGGCAATGCCGGTATCGTCGATCTGGTCTGGACCGTAGCCGTGGGTCTGGCCGGACTCCTGTACGCATGGCAGGGCAGTGGCGACTCAACACGCCGAGTGCTGCTGGCGATCTTTGCTGGCCTGTGGTCTCTGCGTCTCAGCTGGCACCTCTGGCGTCGCGTCGTGGGGCAACCGGAAGATGGGCGTTACCAGGCGATGCGTGAGCACTGGGGGGAACAGCAGCAACGCGGTCTGTTCCTCTTCTTCCAGGCCCAGGCACTGTTTGTAGTCGTCTTCAGCCTGCCGCACTGGGCGGTCGCACACTCAGTGGGAGAACTCGCAGCCTGGCAGGTGGCGGCGGCGGCTCTGCTGTGGCTGATCGCTCTGGGCGGCGAGGCCGTGGCGGATGTCCAATTGGATGCCTTCCGGCGCCGTGCGGATACTCGGGGCCGCACTTGCCGTGAGGGGCTTTGGCGCTACTCCCGACACCCCAACTATTTCTTTGAGTGGCTCGGTTGGTTCGTCTGGCCCGTTCTGGCCTGGCCAGGTCCGTGGACCTGGCTTGCCCTGCTGGCTGGTCCGGCGCTGATGTATCTGTTCCTCGCCCGACTGACCGGCATCCCCTACACCGAACGTCAAGCCTTGAAAACCCGTGCAGACTACGCGGACTATCAGCGTTCAACCTCTGCCTTCATCCCCTGGCCGCCGCGCGCGGAGTGATATCGATGCGTCTGTCTCCCGTTGAACTCTGCGAACGTGGCCTCGTACCGGATGCGATGGCACGCTTGGGAATGCGCCGCCTGATCGCTCAAAGGCTGCGCGACGAGGCACACGGTGGTGTGGAGGCCGCCCACCTGCGCCAACGCGCCCGGATCCAGACCTGGCGTACGGGCCCAATGGCCATCGAAACGGCCTCGGCGAACACGCAGCACTACGAACTGCCACCCGCATTCTTCCAGCGTGTGCTGGGCCCGCATCTGAAGTACTCGGCTTGCTACTTCCCGCCAGGCACGCGCGACCTCGGCGAGGCCGAGGCCGCCGCGCTCAGGCTCGTCTGTGACCGCGCTGGACTGGAAGACGGGATGTCCGTGCTCGAGCTTGGCTGTGGCTGGGGTTCGCTCACGCTCTGGATCGCGCAGCATTTCCCCGGAATCAATGTCACTGCCGTCTCGAATTCTCATGGCCAGCGTCGTTTCATCGAAGGTCTCGCCGAGGCACGCAGCCTGGGCAACGTGCGGGTGATCACCGCAGACATCAATCAGTTCAGTCCGGATTGCACCTTCGACCGCGTGGTTTCCGTGGAGATGTTCGAACATGTGCGCAATCACGAGGCACTTTTCGCGCGCATCCGCAGCTGGCTCAAACCCGACGGCCGCTTGTTCTGTCATGTCTTCGCTCACCGCGAATATGCCTACCCATTCGAGGTCAACGGCGATGGGGACTGGATGGCGCGGCTGTTTTTCAGTGGGGGAGTCATGCCCTCGGAAAACCTGTTCCTCAACTATCAGCGTGACCTGGTACTGGAGGCCCAATGGCGGCTCTCCGGAGTACACTATCAGCGCACGGCAGAGGCATGGCTCGCCAACCTCGACCGCGACCGCAGCGCCATCGCCAGCCTTTTCCAGGATGTCTACGGTTCCGATTCTGCCCGCTGGTTGCAGCGCTGGCGGATGTTCTTCATGGCCTGCGCAGAACTCTTCGGTTACGCGGGCGGCAGCGAGTGGCTGGTTGCGCATTACCTCTTCAGCCGCCGCGGTTGACGGCCTTCGGGGCAGATGGCCCACCCGCAATCGATTGTGAGTCCCACGGCCGCGACCACCACACCCGTAGCATCCCAGGCATCCGCAGACACGCAGACCCACTCGCGCCGCAACGGCTTCATCGGGCACCCGGGCTTGATTTTCATCGGGGCCATTACCCTCATGCTGCTGCACGGCTCGCTGCGGCTGGGTTTCACCTCTGCAATCGAGGTTGACCAAGCCGAGCAACTGGTGCTCGCGCAGCGCTTGCAGGTCTTCTACGGTACACGCCAACCGCCACTCTACACCTGGCTCGCGTGGCTGCTGGAACAGCCTTTCGGGCCCGCCCGCGAACTCGCCAGCGGCCTGAAGTATCTGCTCTTCGTGGCAGCCGGCACGACTTACTGGTTGGCTGCGCGCAGCCTGGGCGCGACGCGGCGCGAGGCAGGCCTGTGCATCGTCAGTCTGGTCCTCCTCTACCAGATCGTCTGGAAGATGCATCAAGGCGTGACACACAGCGCGCTCCTGTGTCTGGCGAGTGCCGCGACCCTCCTCACCATTGCGCGACTGCGCGACCAGCACCGGCGACGTGATTATCTGCTGGCAGCATGCGCCATCGTGATCGGCATGCTGTCCAAGCACAGCTATTGGGCCTTCCTCGTGGCGCTGCTCGCCGCCGCTGTCGCCGATCCGGGCTTGCGCCGACGACTCACCGCGCCCTGTTCAGGTTGGCTGTGGGTACCGATCGCCGGCCTTGGCGTCACCTACCTGACCGGCCTGCTCCTTTTGCCGGACCCACTCGCGGTGCAGTTCAGGGCGACACTTGGCGCAAGTGACGCCACTCGCGGCTTTTTCGAGTCACGCCTGCAGGGCCTGGGTAGCCTGATACAGGCCACAGCAGGCTTTCTCTCCTTCCTGCTGCTGCCGATGCTGGCGGCACCCTGGCTGCGTGGCGCACCGGGCACCACGGTCGACTCCCCACTGCGCAGTGCTGGACGACAGCTGCTGTTCCGACTCAACGTCGGGCTGCTCGTATTGCTGCTCGGTCTGGTGCTCGTCGGCGGTGCCACCCACTTCGTCGAGCGCTGGCTGCACGCCTTCCTGCTGTGGCTGCCGATGGCCTGGGTGTTCACCCAGGCGCAACGCGGACGACTCGAGGCTGGACGGGCGCTACCCCGGCTCATGCTCGCATTGGCCGGGCTGCTCATCGCCGCTGCGCTGACCTGGCAAGCGGTGCAGGACATCCACGGACCACCCGCCTGTCACAGGTGTCGCCCACTCATCGATCATGGTCCGCTCGCAGACGCGCTCGCGGAGGCCCGGCTGGCCGATGCGGATCTGCTTGCCGGGGATGAGCACATCGCCGCCAACCTCAGGCTGCGACTGCCGGGGATCGCGGTACGCGTCCCGAACTACCCGCAACTGCAACTGCCACGGCGGGCGGATCGCCCCTGTGTCCTGGTCTGGGACCTTGGTCGCGGCGTCGCCCCACCCGGCGCGCTGCTCAGCCTCGCCCGAGAATGGTGTGGTGAGGGTCTGACCGCCGCGGTACAGGCGGTCACCGTGCCCTTGCAGCGGCAGCGCGCACGGCATGCCGGCTGGACTCGCACCCTTGCCGCACCCTTTGCGGACGCTGCTTACGGCTTCGCCTTCGCCCGCTACGAGTCTCTCGCGGTCCCTCCGGTCGCTGCGCCCCGGTCGTCGCCGCCCGGTGGACCGAGCGCATCCTCGGCGAGCACATCCTCGGACAGACCAGACATGCTCGAAGCGCGCCGCGAGCGGCCATACCAGGCCGGTGCGGACAGCAGGATGAGTGCCACCATGATGAGGACCATGCCTATCCCCTCGGAGCGGGTGGGCACTTCGCCCAACTGCAACCAGCCGGCGAGCAGGGCGATGACCGGATTCGCGAGGGAGGCCAGCGAGGCCTCGCTGGCCGAGAGTCGGTCGAGGACGAAGGTCCACAGTAGCCAGCCGAGCGCGCTGCCACCGATGGCGGTGAAGGCGAAGGCCCAGAGGAACTCGGGGGTCCAGTCGGTGGCGGGGCCCGGGTCGATGACGGCCAGAAGCACCAGCAGGGGCGTTCCATAGAGCATCTGCCAGGCCGTGGTCGAGAGGATCGGCAGCGGTGCCGAAAGGGCCATGGCGCGCGTGTGCACGGTGGCCGCTGCCCACAGAAGACCACTCACCACGGCCAGCACCTTGGGCACACTGATCCCGGCAAGGGCCCAGGGCTCGAGCAGCAGCACCAAGCCCATCAGCACCAGCAGCACCGACTTCCATTGCCCGGGCGCCAGGCGCTCACCCAGCCAGACCCAAGCGAGAGCGAGGGTCCAGAACGGCATGGTGAAGGTCAGGATGGCCGTCTTGCCGGCATCACCATCGACCATGGCAACCGTCACCACGCCGAGGAAGGCCGTGGTCTGCAGCAGCCCCAGGACCAGCGTCTCGCGGACCCGCCGCGGGCGCAGATCGACGCCACTCAGGGCCAGCACGACGAACAGGATGGCAGTCCCCGCAGCGACCCGGAGCGCCACGAGGTCCCAGGCATTGCTGTGTGCGAGGGCAACCTTCACGGTCACCCAGTTGT
>DNIF01000059.1 GCA_003485715.1 Gammaproteobacteria bacterium | reverse complement strand
AGAACCGGATGTGCAAGACTACTCTTGCCGTGCCCCTCCGCGCCACAGGGCAAGGGGGCGTTGTTTATACTCTGCACCCGGCGGCCAGCCTCCGATCGCTGGTGATCCCGCCCATTCCAGAGATTCACAGGAGCCAAGCAGGATGACTCAACAGCACCACGGCAATGCGCCGCACGACCACGGCAGCCCGCAGGGACTCGCGCCCGAGGATGCGGCCTTCTTCAAGAATTTCTCATTCCTTCTGGTGGCCCTCACGGTGATCGGCGTGGTGGCCTTCATCCTCGCGCAATTCGTCGGCTATGAGGACACCAGCAAGTCACCAGAGCGGGTCGCCGCCGCGGAGCGTCGCACCGAGCCCTTCGGCAAGGTAAGTCTCGCGGGCGAGGAGCCGGTGACACTGGCCAGGACCGAGCAGCCGCAGGCGGTCGCAGCGGCCGCTCCACCAGTGGGTGGCGAGGCCGTCTACGGTGCGGTCTGCGCGGCCTGTCACACCGTCGGCGTGGCGGGTGCCCCGAAGACTGGCGACGCGGCAGTGTGGGAACCACGCATTGCCCAGGGTTGGGACGTCGTTGCCGGGCACGCCATCAACGGATATCAGGGTGCTGCCGGGATGATGCCGGCACGTGGCGGACGGGCCGACCTGACGGACGAGGCGGTGAAGCAGGCAGTGGGCTTCATGCTGGCGAAGGCCAACCTCGGCAGCGCCGTGCCGGCCGAGTTCCAACCAGGGGCAACCGCTCCCGCTGCGGAAGCACCTGCAATTGCAGAGCCGGTAGCCGATGCTGCGGGCTCTGCCGCCGCGGTGGATGCAGCACCCGCGACGGCTGACGCCGCACCCGAGATCGCGGCCGCAGATGCTGCGGTCACCGTCGAGCCCACTGCGGCAGAGGAGGCCCCGGCGGATGCGGCAGCAGCAGCACCTGCCGCTGGCGCGGCGACGCCCGAGCAGCTCGCGCAGGGCGAGGCCGTTTACGCCAAGGCCTGTGCGGCCTGTCACGGTGTAGGGGTGATGAGCGCCCCCCGCCTCGGCAAGGCCGAGGACTGGACCGATCGCATCACCCAGGACCGCGCCACGATCTACGAGCACGCCATCAAGGGTTTCGTGGGCAAGAAGGGCATGATGCCCGCCAAGGGTGGGCGGGCCGACCTCTCTGATGAAGACGTGAAGAACGCTGTGGAATACATGCTGAGCACGGTCTCTGGCTGAGAGGTGGCGAAGGGGCTGCTGCGCGTGTACTGAACCTCCGTTCGGCGATGCCCGCCTCTCGCGCTGAAGGCGGGCATCGCGCGTCGGGAGGACTGGGCTCCCGCCTGCGCGGGAGTTACGGTCCCGGTGCTACTGACGGTGCTGGTGATGCATTGGGCTCCCACCACGGGGTAGACGTGCCGCCCCGCCCGGGCCATTCACTTCAAAGAGTCTGCACGTGCAGCTTGCCGGTGAGCCCGGCCTGCTCTGCCAGCGCAAGCAGGTGCCGGTGGTGCGTGAGCACGAGAACCTGGGTGTGGCGAGCCAGCTCCAGCAGCACCCTGAGGCCGGCCAGGGCGCGGTCATCATCAAACTGCACCAGCAGATCGTCGGCAATCACGGGGCACGGACCACGCGCTGTGACGTGAGCTTCGATGGCCGCCAGACGCAGCGCGAGGAAGAGCTGATCGCGCGTGCCCTGACTCATCCCTTCGACCGGCACCATCGTCCCGCCGGGCCGTAGACCCACCAGTACCTGCCCGTTGCGGGCGTCTTCCGTGTCGAGGCCCTCGAAGTGTCCGCAAGTGACAAGGCGGAACACCTCGCACGCACGCTTGAGCAGCGGCCCCTGGTGGCGTTCTCGCCACTCCCCGATCACGCGCTCGAGCAGCGTGTCGGCGAGGCGCAGCCGTGACCATTCCCGCGCATGTGTGGCGACCTGCGCGGCATGCCCCTCCCGCGCCTGCTGCAGCTCCGCCGCCTTCTCGCCGCCATCGATGCTGCGAAATGCAGCATGCGCCTGCAGAGCCGCAGCATGCGCGTGAGTCTCAGCGGCCTCGGCCTCGTCGAGTTCGCTGCTGAGCGTGGTCAGTGCCACGGCAATCGACTCCGCCGTCTGCTCGGCGGCCTCCGCCTCGACCTCCGCCACCGTGCGCGCGCTTTGCTGCACGAGCAGCGCATTCGTTTCCTCGAGCTGGCGCTCGAGCCCGACGCGTGCCTCGTGGCGTGCCTCGATTGCGGGCAGTGCCGCCGCATCGTCGCACCCCGCAGCGGCACAGAGTCGCGCCAGGGTCGCGCTGCTGGCGGCGATCACAGTCTCCGCCGCCCACAGTTCGGCGCGCCTTTGCCTGTCCTCGGTGTCAAGATCACGGTGCCTGTGGGAGGCATTGCGTGCCTCAACGGCCAGCTCGTGCCAGCCTTCGACGCGCGCCTCCGGGTCGGCCTCGGCTGGTCCGCCGGCGGCATCGAGAAGCACGGCGAGGTGCCTTACCGCGGATTGGAACTCCTCCGTGGTGGCCTGATGGACCTGCAGGGCAGCCGCGTGAACCGAGTACTCGGCCAGCACGCGCTCCAGGTTGGCGAATGCCTCCAGCCGTGGATCGGCCTCGGCAGGCAGGCATTCCGGTGTCAGACCGAGAGGCGTGATGGCCTCGGCCCAGGCTGCCCGCCACTCCGCCAGCGCCGCCTCGGCCGCCTGTTGGCGTGGTCTGAGGCGAGCAATTTCCTGCTCGCATTCGGCGCTCCCGGACACGAGTGCGGAGCGCTCGGTCTGAAGGGCCCGTGCCTGAACCTCCAAGGCCTCGAGCCGAGCCAGGGCCGCTTCGAGCGGCTCGTCGGCAGGACGCGCCGCAAGGCCCGACTCGGCGAGCGCATGGTCGAGCAGGCCCAGGGCCGTCGAGAGTTCAGCGTCCGCCAACTCCCCTTCGCCGCGGATCTCCATTGCCTGGCGGTATGCATCGAGGAAACGCAGATGCTCCTCTCGCCATTCCAGCAGGGCGGCCGGGCGGCGCTCGCCGGTTGTCCTCGGCATGTTCCCCATGGTCGATCCAACGGTCGCGGAAGCAAGCCCCGCGAGGAGCTGCGCCCAGGCCGTCTCGGTTACGGCTCGCTCGCGGGCGAGGGCGTCAAGGCTCTGCACGCGTTCACTCCGCTGTTGGACGACCTCGGCCAGGCGCTGGCTTGATTCGGCATGTCGCGCAGCACGAGTGGCATCGGCGCGCAGCGCGTCGGCCATGTGGTCGCTGCGGCTTATCGCTGCGGCAAGCCGTTCCGCCTGTACGGATGCCTCGGGGCTTCCGGCCCAGTGACTGGCCTCGGCCCGTGCTGCTGCCCGCCCATCGTCGAGGAACACCGTCTGATTTTCTTGCAGCAAAGGTTTGCTGAGCCAGGCCTGCCGTATTGCCTGGAAGCCATGGTCGCGGTCATGACGCGCAGCATGCAGCATGGCCTCGGTGATGATTTCACCATCGGCCACCGCCTCTGCCAGCGCCTGTGCGAGGCGATCCTGCTGTTCGGCCAGCGCCCGCTCGTCCTCGGCGAGCGCGAGGGCACGGCGCTCCTGTTGCTCGATTGTGCTGCGGAATTCCAGCAACGTGCTGCGCTCGGGAAACGCCAGATCGGCAAGCCTCTGCACGTCGTCGCAGCCGAGGCGCTGCGCGTGTTGGCGCAACGCGGCCTCGGCTGCGGTCGTGCGGCGGCGGAGGGCAGCCGCACGGGCTGCCTGCTGGGGGAGGCTGGCCAGCCGCTGGAGCGCCTGGGCCCGACCCGGTGCCGCCTGAACCCGGGGCAGTTCCGTTAGGGTGCCTCTGACCCTGGAGAGGCGTGCCTCATGGCTGCTCAACGCCTCGCGGATGGCATCCAGGCGGCCGAGCAATTCCTGCGGCGCTCGGGCCAGGGCCTGCACGCGGGCGATCTGGCGGGGATCGGGCAGGAGGTCCCGCAGTTGCTCGGCAGCGGTGAATGGGAGACCCAGTCGTGCAGTCTGCTGTTCCAGTCGCAGCCGCAGTTCTCCAAGCAAAACGTTGGTTTCGTGCGTCTTCTGGCGGGCCGCCCGATACGCGGCCAATTGCTGATGGAGGCGACCGATCTCTGCGCTCAGTGCAACGAAGGCGGGACGTTCGGCCAGCGTCTGTCGGGTGGCGGCGATGCGTTCGAGTTCGAGCTGCAGTTGCTCGACGCGTGCGCGTGCCTCGCGCAAACTCCGTTCCGCCTCGATCCGTTCCTGTGATGCGTTCGCCGCCAATACCGGCGACGGGGGCAGTTCGGCGAGGGCCTCGTGCAGGCTGCGTCGCTTCGCCAGCAGGGGCAGGCTGCTGCGGATGCGCTCGCGGTGCAGGCGGGATTCGAGCAGCGCGCTGCGGCGCTCGCGGGCACTCTTGTGTGTCGCTGCCGCCGCCAGCGCGAGGCGCTCGGCTGCGGCCCAGTCCGAGGCCTTCACCGTGACTTCGCGCAACGCCACCCCGGTCTGTCGCCAGGCCGCAAGCGCGGCATTGAGCGCCGGTTTGCTGGCGTTCATGCGTGGGCTGAACAGCGCCTCCGCGCGCGCCTCGAGCCGGGCGCGAAGCTGCTTGAGACCGGCGACGCCGGCAGCGGCCTGGAACAGGCTCTGGCCCACCTCACCCCGGCCCTCAAGCAGCGCCTCGCCACCCCGGTTCAGCCCCTCGAGATCGAGTCCGAAGAGCAGCCCATGGGCCTCGCGGTCCAGGCCCCCGGTGAGGGCGGCCAGCACTGATTCTTCCAACGGCTGGCTGCTGTCCTCCTGACCGGTCGCCGGATCGCGCGCGAACAGGGTATGGCCCCGCCCCTTGCGGCGAACCACGTGCAGCAGGTCGCCCTCCGGGGACGCCAGACTGGCACCGATGCGCAGACGGCTTTGTTCGTGCACGAAGGCATAGCGCGACTGATGCGGAAAACCGAAGAGGAGATCCTGGAGCGCCGCGAGCAGGGTGGATTTGCCCGCCTCGTTGGGCCCGAACAGCAGGTGCAGATCGGCCTGTTCGGTCGTGCAGCCCGGCAGCTCGATGCTGCGGCCGGCGAAGCAGCCGTAGGCGGA
>DNIF01000114.1 GCA_003485715.1 Gammaproteobacteria bacterium | reverse complement strand
CCCGCAGCGGGCAGCAGGCGAGAAAGATCCGGTAGAGCAGGATGGCGCAGAGATCGATGGCCACGACGGCCGTCGCCACCACGGCGATGGCGCGATACTCACCGAGCGGCAGCCACCCCACCGTATGCACGGCCAGCAGGATGCCAACTGCAACGGCCAGCAGGGCGAGGCCAAGGAAGGTTGCGATCTGGGCCAGGGTTATCCTGCGCATGGCGGCCTCGGGATAAGGGCTTGAGGGGCGTCGAGGAATAGTCGCTCGCGCAGCCGGCGATCGCCAGTGACCGACACCCTGCCGGGCGGTGAGAAGCCCCTTCGCGATGGCGGTCCTTCCGTCATTCACGCCCCCGACAAGGGCACTCGGGGGCAGGCTATGGCCGACCTTCCGTAATCCCCGCGCAGGCGGGGATCCAGAGTCGTCACGCCGTCGCTGGGGAAGGAAGGACTGGATCCCCGCCTGCGCGGGGGTGACGGCCTGGCTTACGCGAGGGTGACGACTCGGCCTCTGCGGGGAGAACGGCTTGAGGCCATTTCACCCGACGCCGGGAAACAAAAAAGGGCCCGGATCGCTCCGGGCCCCGAGAGGGGTGGCCGGTCACGGAGGACCGGCCACTTGTTACCACGTGGAAACTCTACAGTGCAGGACTCAGGCCGCCATGCGACGACGGGCAGCCAGACCGACCAGACCCAGACCCAGCAGGGTGAGGGTGCCCGGCTCCGGCACCTGGCCCGTGATCGGCGAGTTGAAGTCGGTCTGGGCGACGAAGTCCGGGGAACCGCCAGTGAGCAGGCCGTTCACGGCACCGACGTTCGGGATGACCGGGCCATCGGCCTCGAGGCGGGGATCGGCGAGCGCATCGGCCGTGCAGGACTGACCCGGCAGGTTGAAGCAGTCGGAGGGGTCCACACTGATGAAGGGCGTAGCCACCGAGATGTTGGCGAAGGAGACCTGGAGCGTGTCCGGCAGGACCTTCCAGAAGTCTTCGTTGATGTCGGTGAAGTTGCCCCACACGAGGGTGCTCTGGGAGCCCGAACCCGCGACCGAATCTACACCCGGCCAGTCGTTGGCGGGGCTGCCGTCCAGAGTGTCACCGACGGTCTGATCGAGGTCACCGTAGATGGGCTGACCAGTGGTATCGAGCGCGGGGGCGTTGGTGGTGAAGGTACCGAAGGAAGACGAGGAGATGAGGCTGGCGCGGAGCAGCAGCGTGCCCGTAGCTTCGTTGAAGCCGGAGCCGGAGAGCGGGTTCGAGTTGACCGGGGAGACGTACATCTCGAAGAAGGCGGCGCTGCCATCGGCGAGCACACCACCCGGCGTGGTCTGGAAGGCGGCAAGGGCGGAGCCCGGGCCGTGGATATTCTGCACCACGTTGGTCACCTGCTCACCGAAACCCATGATCATGGTGATTTCGTAGTTGGTGTTGAGACCAGCGGGGGTGAAGGCCACGCCACCCGGGCCGAGGAGTGCGGCAACCCGGGCGTGGGTCAGGAGGTCAAAATTAGTGGGGCCTTCCTGGAAACCCTGCACCCCCGCGTTGCCGAGGAAATTGCGGATGGCCTGCTGGCCGCCCCGGGCGAGGAAGCTGGTGGGGGCCCAGTCGAAGCCGGAGATGGCGACGGTGCCGCTGTTGAGACCGGTGCCATCCGGGTCGATGGCGGCACCGAGGGCGGCGTTGGACAGCGCCAGACCCACGGCAGCGGCGAGAATGTTCTTGAACATGGTGACTCTCCTGAAAAGTGATTTGCGGTTAGGCGGGCTGGCGGGGTCGCCCCCGGCACGCCAGCCACTATGCAGGCTGCGGGCCAATCTGTTTTTTTATTTTCCGATCAACAGGTTGAGAATCATGGCCGGGTATCCCCGGGTGCCGCGGACGGCAGACTGTAAAGCTGGCTGACGCGACCACCCGAGCCACCACCGCGCTGGCCCGCAACCGGCCATCAGGCCCGCCGAGTTTACGGGATCGCCTTGTTAAACAACGCGATGCGCATGTAAATTGGCTTGACAGTGGCCTGCTCTGCGGCAGCAGGAGGTTTGAGCAGCACCTGACGGGGCGACAGCAGCGGGCCATTCCCGGCCCGCGACCGCCCCGCGCGGCCATGAACCTGCTAGCTTGCGGATTCGGGCCCAGCGGGCTCACTGCGGGATCAGCGCCGCGACGTCTCGGCACCGCTCCAACAGCCGCCAAGGGAGGCGCAGGGATGTTCACGCAGTGCTCAAACTGCCGGAAGATCTTCCAGGTACAGGCCGGTCACTTGCGCACGGCCATGGGCATGCTCCGCTGCACTGGCTGCGGCACGGTGTTCAATGCCCTCGCCACCTTGAAGGACGACCAGGAGATCTTCGACCAGACGATCACCGATGTCGGCCCACAGTTGAGCCTCGCCAGCGCCAGCGAGGCGGCGGAGGGGATCCCGCTCGGTGACCCCGATCTGACGGCCACCGTGCCGGGTGGGCCTTCGCCACTCACGCTGCTGCAGGGCAGCGGTGCCGCCGCCGCCCCTACGCGCCACACGACTGCGAGGACTGGGTCGAGCAACCCTGCTGGCCCTGCCACGGCAGGTAGCCCAGACACCGGCAATGCGTCCGTCCCCGTCGTCAACCGAGGCCGCGAGGCCCTGGCCGCACAGGCCGCCCGGGACGCCATCTGGACCGGCCCCGACAGTAATCATGTCGCGGCGGCCCCCGCCTTCGAGCCCTCGCTGCTCTCGCGGCTGTTGCCGAGCGATCTCCTGCTCGCGGCCCGCAACCTCATGCGCCACGGCCATCGGACCGCCCTCGCCCTCGGTGCCATCGCCTTCGGCGTAATCGCGCTCATGCTCGCCGGCGGCTTCGTCGAATGGGTCTTCTGGGCCATGCGCGAGAGCGCCATTCAGGGACGGCTCGGGCATGTACAGGTCACCCGGCCGGGCTTCCTGGAACACGGGGCGGCCGATCCCTTCGCCTACCTGCTGCCGGCTGACGCCCCGGAGCGCGCGGTGCTGGAGGGTGCCCCGGGGGTGAAGCTGCTGGCACCGCGCCTCAGCCTCGGTGGGCTGGCCAGCCACGGCGACAACTCCGTGGCCTTCCTGGCCGATGCGGTGGATCCGGCCATGGAGGAAGACCTGAGCGTCGATTTCCGCATCGCCGAGGGGGCGGCGCTCGCGCCGGGCGATACGGAGGGTGCCATCTTCGGTCTTGGTCTCGCCGAGCTGCTGGGGGTGAAACCCGGCGACAAGGTGACCCTGCTGGCCAATACCGCAGCGGGCGGGTTGAACGGGGTGGAGGTGACGGTGCGCGGCCTCTTCTACACCTCCAACAAGGTGTGGAACGACACCGCCCTGCGCATGCACATCGATCACGCACGCGGGCTGCTGCAGGTGGATGGTGCCCATCTCTGGGTGCTGCTGCTCGACGACACCGCGCTCACCGACCCGGTACTCTCACAGTTGCGGGTGGCCTTCGGTGATCGCCTGGATCGTTTCCAGTTCACGCCCTGGTACACGCTCGCCGACTTCTACACCAAGACGGTGCAGCTCTTCTCGCAGCAGATGAACGCCGTGCGCACCATCATCGGCCTCATCATCGTGCTCGGGATCTCGAACGTGCTGGTGATGGGGGTGATGCAGCGCACCTCCGAGATCGGCACGCTCATGGCCGTGGGCCTGAAACGCCGCAAGGTGCTGCAACTGTTCCTGTCCGAGGGGCTCGTGCTCGGCCTCCTCGGTGCCGGCGGGGGCGTGCTCATCGGCTTTGCCCTGGGCGCACTCATCTCCTGGGTGGGCATCCCGATGCCACCGGCCCCGGGCATGGACGAGGGCTTCACGGCCGAGATCCGCATCACACCGGAACTCGGGCTCACCACCTTCCTGCTCGCCTTCGGTACCACCTTGCTGGCCAGTGTCTATCCGGCCTGGAAGGCCTCACGCATGGAGATCGTCAACGCCCTGCGCCACAGCCGCTGACCGCGTCGACCCCACCCCATCATGTTGAAACTCGCACTGCGCAATCTCTTCCGCCAGGGCACCCGCACCCTGCTCACGCTGTTCGCCGTGATCTTCGGTGTGACCGGACTCATCCTCGGTGGTGGTTTCATCGAGGGCGTGCTGTCGCAGTTGCGTGAGGGCACCATCCACTCACAGCTCGGACACCTGCAGATCGCCCGCGATGGCTACGCAGCCCTCGGCCGACGCGAACCCTTCGACTACCTCATGCCGGATCCAGCGGCCATCGCTGCGGTACCAGAGGGCTGGCCCGGCGTCCTCGAGACCTTGACCCGCCTGAGCTTCACGGCACTCGCCAACAACGGCCGCGCCGATCTGCCGGTGCTCGCCGAAGGCGTGCAACCGGATCGCGAAGTGCGTCTCGGCAGCTTCATCACTATCGTTGATGGCCGTCACCTGCGCGACGACGACGCCCATGGCGTGGTACTGGGCAAGGGTGTGGCGCGCTTCCTCAAGCTCGCGCCGGGCGATCCGCTCACACTCATCGCCACCACCCCGGACGGGGCGGTCAACAGCCTCGAGTTCCGCGTGGTGGGGATCTTCCAGAGCTTCTCCCGCGACTACGACGATCGGGCGCTGCGCATCCCACTCGCCGCCGCCCAGGAGCTGCTGGTAAGCAGCGGTGCACATGTCGTGGTGCTGTCACTGGCCGACACCGCGCTGACCGAGCCCATCGCTGCGCGCCTCGCGGCCAGCCTGCCTGCCGGACACGAGGTGAAGCGCTGGCACGAACTCGCCGATTTCTACCAGAAGACCGAGGCCCTCTACCGACAGCAGTTCGGCGTGCTGCAATTCATCGTGCTCATCATGGTGCTGCTCAGTGTGGCCAATAGCGTGAACATGGCCATCTTTGAGCGCACCGGGGAATTCGGCACGCTGCTCGCACTCGGACAACGGCGCGGCGCGGTGTTTCGACTCATCATGCTCGAATACGTGCTGCTCGGCGCCTTCGGGGCGCTGGTGGGTCTGGCGCTCGGCATACTGGCGGCTATTGGCATCACGGCGCTCGAGATCCCGATGCCACCGCAGCCGGGATCTGACGTGAGCTACAACGCCGTGGTGTCGCTGATTCCGGGCGTGCTCATCCAGGCCTTCTTGGTCGGCTGGCTGGCCTGTGTGGTCGCCGCCTTCCTGCCCGGACGACGGGCCTCGAAGCTCCCCGTGGTGGAGGCCCTGCGCGCGAACATCTGAACGCGGCCAGATACCCTGAACCCAACGCCCCCGTTACTGGAGCTTCTTCATGTACTGCTTGGTGAAGATCTTGTCATCCAGACTCCGCCGTTTCATGCCGGAGTAGGTCATGGTCGAGACTTCACCCACCTTGGTGGCGTCGGTCAGGATGAGACGCATCGGCCGATCCTTGCCCTCGACCTGCTGGAAGTCCTCGTAGCGCGCCGTCTTCAACAGTGAGCCGGACACGGTGTAAAACTCGGCCTTGTGTGGGCGGTTGTTCTTCACGTCCACCCAGTAGAGCACCCGCTGGTAGGTGACACCGCGGCGTGAAGCCGTGAGTTCAAGCACATGGTGTGCGCGGCCGTCGACGGCCTCCTCGCGCAGGTGCTTCGCAGCGTAGTCACCGGCGAAATTCGCCCGCGCCAAGTCGCCGTTGGCCACCTGGCCGGTCAGCTTTTGCGACAGCGGCAGTCGCACCGGCTGCGAGACCTTGGGCAGGAACACCCAGAGATCGTCGTCCTTCATCAGCAGGATCTGGCCACGCTCGGAGGCCGGGGCCGTGGTCATCACCAGGGTCTGGCTGTTGCCCTTCGACAGGATGCGGTAGCTGCGCGCGTCGATGACACTCTCGCCACCGGTGGTCGCAACTTTCACATCCACCTGGAAGGCCTCCTGCGGAAACCGGATGGCGTCAGCCGCCGCCACCAGCGCATCCGCCGACGGTGGCGCGGCGGAGGGCGCATGACTCGCGCAGAGGCCAAACATGAGGCCGGCGACGGCGAGCAGGGATGTGGGGCGGGGGCTAAAGTGCATACAGCGGATCTCCCGGGGCTGGTTCAAGCGTGGGTACGATGCGGCGCGGAGCATAGGCCATCGGTGACCTCGATAGCGGCCCGATGAGCGACGGGCTTCACAGTTCCGACTTGTCGTCCCATCCACCCGGGCCGCAGGCGACGGCAGGTCCCTACCCGCGCTTCGACTTCCACCCCTGAGAAAGGAATCAGTCGGGGGCCTTGGTCGGGTGAGCGCGGGGCGCGGGTTATACTCCGCAACAACCCGGCGTGAGGCCGGCACCCTGCTCAGTCGGAGCCAGCATGGCCGTCGTACGCGTCGAGAACGTCGACAAAATCTACCAACTTGGCGACCAGCCCTATCAGGCGCTGCATGACATCTCGATGGTCGTGGCCGAGGGCCGCTTTCTTGCCATCGCCGGCCCTTCCGGCAGCGGCAAGACCACGCTACTCAACATCATCGGCTGCATCGACACGCCGACGCGGGGCGAGGTCTACATCGGCGAGCAGTCGACCTCCGACAAGTCGGATGACGCGCTGGCCGATCTGCGTGCCCGCACACTGGGCTTCATCTTCCAGACCTTCAATCTGCTGCCGGTACTTTCGGCCTGGGAGAACGTGGAATACCCCATGCTCCAACGGAGAGACATCCCGCGTCGCGAACGCATCGAACGCGTGAATCACTACCTGGATGTGGTCGGGCTGTCGAAGCATGCGCGCAACCGGCCGAACCAGATGAGCGGCGGCCAGCGTCAGCGTGTCGCGATCGCGCGCGCTCTGGCCGGCGGGCCCAGCATCGTGCTCGCGGATGAACCCACGGCGAATCTCGATTCGCGCACCGGGGAGAGCATCCTCGAGCTCATGAAGCACATCAACCAGACCGAGCACACCACCTTCATCTTTTCCACCCACGACTTCCGCGTGATGCAGTTGGCCGATCGCGTGGTGAGCATCAGCGATGGGCGCCTGGTGCTTAATCCGGCCGACGCGGCCGCCATCGCCAGCAGCGCGCACTGACTGCGAAGCGAATCGGCGCTCGGGTACCGCTCCCTCAGCCAACCCCTCGTATCACAGGCTCAGGTGCCCGAAAACACTCACCGCTCTTGCCAGTGGCAATCAGGAAGGGTTGACCGTTGCTTCAGAGCCCGGGTGACCCGGGACTTCCTCCGCCCGCGCGACCAGTAGCGCGGCAAGCGGGCGACGCACAGAGCGCGCGGTGGGCCGCGGGCCGCGACCGATGCGGGCCAGCACCACCGCCCGTTCGCTGGCATCGCTGCCGAACAGTTCCGCCAGCCGCGCGTCCACCCGGGCGGCCGTGGCCCGAGCGGCCGCGACCCGACTGAAGGTGCGACCCTCACGGTGATAGCGAGCGAAGATGAGCGGCGTCATCTCTGGCTGACTCGAGAGCCCGCGCCGCTCGGCCTCCAGCCACAGCCGCTGCCAGGCCGCGCCCGCCGCGAGCCAGTCTTCGTCCGTCTCCGGTGCACGGTCTGGCACCAGCAGGAAGTGGCCCGCGCAGCAAAGCGCCGGGATCACATCCAATTGCACGCGCGGTGCAAGGGTGCCCGCCAGCCAGCGATTCATGAACTCGACCCGGGAAAAATCGCCCAGTGTCCAGCGCATCGCCCTCAGCATCAGCGGATCGAGGCCGGTGGCCGCATCCGGGATGGCAGTCTCGCTCTCGCGGCGATCCCAGTCGATGATGCGCCGGTGTACCTCGTAGCACTCAGGAGTAGTGAGCCGGATGTGCGCGCTGAGGAACAGGAGCCGCGCCAGATCGAAGCGCTCGCCCGGGCTGGTCTTCCAATGCAGGCTGAAGCCGGGCCCCGCCGCCTGAGCGAGGGCGGCCCGCTCCTCCGCACTCAGGGGGCTGCGCGACATCGCTCGCCGCTGTACGCAGCGG
Organism: Gammaproteobacteria bacterium; assembly: GCA_003485715.1. Classification (GTDB taxonomy): domain Bacteria; phylum Pseudomonadota; class Gammaproteobacteria; order UBA7966; family UBA7966; genus UBA7966. The sequence goes on along the minus strand of DNIF01000114.1, from coordinate 2,134 downwards.
GTGCGCACGGCGGCGAACCAGGGTGAGGGCCGCACCGTGCCATCCGCAATCAGCCGCACATGGAAGCTCGGGTGCGTCTCGGGCGTATCCGGGATGCGTTCGCTCTGCACCCGGCACCCCTGCTCGGCGGCGGCAACGGTCAGGGTGGCCATCAAGGTACCGAGCGCGAGCCAGGAGGCGCGGCCGTCGAGGTCATAGACACAGTGATCGCGAGTGTCGAAGCCATGGACGAAGGCACTGTCGGGTCCGCTGAGCTGGAAACGCCAGGACTGGACGTTGTCGCCCGAGGGTGCCCAGCGTGCGCTGTCGAGCACTTGCTCGATCCGGGTTACGGTTGCGGCTGCCGAGCTGCTCATTGTTCCTGCACCATGCTGCGACCGGTCAGACGTCGGCGTACCGCCGCAAGCGCCAGACGGTTCAAGGGATGACGGTTGCCGCCCGGGCGCCAGGTGCGCGTCAGACGGTTGCGATAGGCGTCGAACTGAAGACCCCAGGGGGCGGCATTCACGCGCCCGCGCCCGAGCACGATCTTGAGCACCTCGGTGCCCACCAGCCCGGCGCAGAGGTCACAGGCCATCGGCGTTGAAGGCCCCTTGCGGGCGGCGAGATCGAGACGGGCGGGGTCGATGAGATAAGTCCGCTGCAGGGCCTTCGGTGCCAGACCGACGAACAGGCGGATAAGCTGCTCGAGCTCTGGCTTGCCCTCCAGACCGAAGTAGTCCTCGAAACTCATACCCCCGGGCAGGAAGGCGATGAGGGCAGACGACATCCCGAGCGGTGCGGCGGTCACGGCCGGGATGCCAAGCCGTGCACAGGCGGCGAACAGCAGACGCCGTGCCGACAGGGCGAAGAAATCGAGGCCATCGACGTACACATCCACACCACGCAGGAAATCATCCACATTGTCAGCGGTGACGCCGGCCGGGAAACACTCGAGATCGATCTCCGGATTGATGCCCAGCGCCATCTCGGCGAGCACGTCCACCTTCGGACGCCCGATGCTGTGCATGAAGGCACCGGCCTGACGGTTGAAGTTCTGCAGTTCGAAAATGTCGAGGTCGGCGATATGGAAGGCGCCGATGCCAAGCCGAGCCAGGGTGGTCAGATGCACGCCCCCGACCCCGCCGAGACCCGCGATGGCGATGCGGGCGCGACGCAGGCGCTCCAATTCCTCGGGCGAGACCCAGCCCACGGTCCTGGAGAAGGCCGTCGCATGATCGAAGTGCGAGGCAGGCGCAGACATGCAAACTCCTTGGCTCCATGGTGGGCCGCGCCAGTATAGGCCTGCGAACACTCACTGCGGACGGTGTACGCGCTGGGTCACGCACACTATAGTGCCGAGAAATCAGGTTGCTTCCACGGGAAGCCGGAGAAAGCGCATGAGGTCCCCGCACCGCCTGCCCAGCATCCCCGCCCGGATCCGGACCTCTGCCCTGACATTCGCGCTGCTGGGTGCAGGCATCTCGGGGCCGCAGGCAGAAAGCGTCGAAGACCTCTTCGGTCTGGAGGAAGAGGCTCCGGTTTCCTCAGCCGAGACCCCAGACAGCGATGACGCGGCCGCGACGGCCACCAAGGCCCCCGCCCCCGCAACTGCCGCTGATGCCGAGGCCGAGCCAGGCACAGTCGATGACCTCTTCGGCATCGACGAGGCACCGGCCGCCGACGCTCCGGATGGCGAGACCGAGCCCGGCACGGTGGATGACCTCTTCGGCATCGACGAGGTACCGGCTGCACCGGAACCCGGCACGGTCGAGGCCCCGGCAGCCCTCGCCAGCACTCGCCCCCTGCATCCCGCCGACGCCCCACGCGAGTACCCGCCGGTGTTTGGCTTCCTGCAGAGCGAGTTCGCCTACACCTACGCCGGCGCGGGGCACGTCCAGCAATGGCGTCAGGTGATCGAACTGGGCAGCAAAGGGAGCTACGGGCCGCACATCAGCTGGTTCACCAGCATCCGCGCCAACGTCGACCCCACCTACGCCGCCAACGACCGTTTCCCTGACAGTGTCGCGCGGGACCAGGGCGCGGAGCTCATGGCACGCGACATGTACCTGGATTTCTCGCGCGGCGGCATCGATTTCCGTTTCGGCCGTCAGCAGATCATCTGGGGTGAGATGGTCGGCCTCTTCTTCGCCGA
>DNIF01000115.1 GCA_003485715.1 Gammaproteobacteria bacterium | reverse complement strand
CACCTACATGCTGGCGGGCGACCGAGACCCGCAGGAAATCATCGCCAGCGTCAAGCGCGGCCTGTACGCCAGCAACTTCGGCGGTGGCCAGGTGGACATCACCAGCGGCAAGTTCGTCTTCAGCGCCAGCCAGGCCTGGTGGGTCGAAGATGGCAAGCTGCAATACCCGGTCAAGGGTGCCACACTGGTCGGCAGCGGGCCGCAGGCGCTCAAGAAAGTGAGCCTGATCGGCAACGACCTGGCGCTCGACAGCGGTGTCGGCACCTGCGGCAAGGAAGGCCAGAGCCTGCCAGTGGGGGTGGGACAGCCCACGCTGCGCCTCGATGGCCTGACGGTGGGCGGCACCGCCTGAGGCCAGCGCCAAGGCACTAGACCCGCGAAGGTTTGGAGCTTAAGATGCGGGGGCCCAAATCTCCCATTTCTCTCAACCATGAGGAGCGTGACCATGCAAAGCAACGTAGGCACTGTGGATCGGGTCGTTCGAGTGCTCGCAGGCGGGGCGCTGATCGCGCTGGCCGCCACCGGCACTGTGGGGGTCTGGGGTTATATCGGCATCGTGCCGATCTTCACCGCTGCCATCGGCTGGTGTCCGGCGTACCGGCTCTTTGGTATCAGCACCTGCCAGACCAAAGACTAAAGGGGCCGAGCCGGCCCTTTGTTGCATGAATGCAATCGAAATCGGCCTGCTCGCGGGTATTGGCCTGCTGCTGGCGCTGCAACTGTGGGTGCTGCTGCGCCCGCCGCGCATGGCGGCGGAGTTGCAGTTGCGCCTGGTGGCGCTGGAGCAGCAGGTGCAACAGCTCACGGCGGCCAGCGTGCGCAGCGCCGCCGGCAGCGAGCGCCATGAGCAGCAGTTGCACAGCTTCACCGAGCGCTCCGCCCAGGGCTTCGAGGCGCTGCGCCGCGGTCTGGACGAGCAGCTCAGCAAAACGGTCGAGGAGTCGCGCAGCGGCCGCAAGGAGAGCGCCGACACTCTGGTGGCCTTTCGCGACGAGCTCACGCGCACCCTCAAGCTGCTGTCGGGCGAAACGCAGGCCGCGCGCGAGGGGCTGGCCCACAGCGCGGCCGCCTTCGAGCAGCAGATTCAGCAGCGCTTCGGGGTGCTGCAAGACGCCGTGGCGCTGCAACTGCGCAGCATGGCGCAGGGTTCGCAGCACAGCGCGGAGCAGGTGCGCCAGGCCCTCAACGAGCGGCTGGCCGCGATCCAGGCCGACAACAGCGAAAAGCTCGAGGCGATGCGCCGCACCGTCGATGAAAAGCTGCACGCCACGCTGGAGCAGCGCTTGGGCGACTCTTTCAAACTGGTGAGCGAGCGGCTGGAGCAGGTCCACACCGGCCTGGGCGAAATGCGCACCCTGGCCGGCAGCGTGGGCGAGCTCAAGCGCGTCATGAGCAATGTGCGCACCCGTGGCACCTGGGGCGAGGTGCAGCTCGGGGCCTTGATCGAGAGCCTGCTCACGGCCGAGCAGTACGCGCAGAACGTCAAAACCGTGCCGGGCAGCAACGAGCTGGTCGAGTACGCCATCAAGATGCCGGGCCCGAGCAGCGAGCAGCCGGTCTGGCTGCCGATCGACTCCAAATTCCCGCTCGATCACTACCAGCGCCTGCTCGATGCGCACGAGGTCGGCGACAAAGCGCTGCTGCTGCAAGCCGCCAACGCCTTCGAGAGCTCGATCCGGCTCGAGGCCAAGAAAATCGCCAGCAAATACCTCAGCCCGCCGCACACCACCGATTTTGCCTTTTTGTTCTTGCCCACCGAAGGGCTGTTTGCCGAAGTCTGCCGCATCCCCGGCATGGTCGAGGCGCTGCAAAACGAGCACCGGGTGGTCGTCGCCGGCCCGACCACCCTGGCCGCGATGCTCAACAGCCTGCGGCTGGGATTTCGCACCCTGGCCATAGAGAAACGTTCCTCCGAGGTCTGGCATATCCTGTCGGCGGTCAAGACCGAGTTTCGCAAGTTCGGCGACATCGTCGATGCGACGCACAAATCCATCGACACGGCGGCCAAAAAGTTCGGCGAAATCGGGGTGCGCTCGCGTGCCATCGAGCGCAATCTGCGCGACGTGCAAGAGCTGCCCGCCCCGACCGGTTCAGCGGTTGCGGGGCCAGCGGAACTCCGGAGCCCTGAGAGCCTGTGAACCAATCCGTCACACCCGCTCGTGCGCACCAGACGGCGCCGCTCGTCGTTGCAACTGCTCGCCATAGCACAGGCTATGGCTGTGCTTTGCTCCTAGTTAGGCGTACCCAATCCAGCGCGCCGACATGCTACCCATGAAAGAAGACGACCTGATCGATGCCTGACCACAACTACTTCTCGAACCTGATCTGGCAGATCGCCGACCTGCTGCGCGGCCCCTACCGCCCGCCGCAGTACGAGCGCGTCATGCTCCCCATGACCGTGCTGCGCCGCTTCGACTGCGTGCTGGCGCCGACCAAGGCCAAGGTCCTGGCCGAGCACGAGAAGCGCAAGGGCAGCAAGCTCGAAGGCGACGCGCTCGACTCGCATCTCAACAAGGCCGCCGGCCAGCGCTTTCACAACCACTCGCCGCTCGACTTCGAGAAGCTCAAGGGCGATCCCGACAACATCGAGAAGCACCTGGTCAGCTACATCAAGGGCTTCTCGAAAAACGTGCGCGACATCTTTGACTTCTTCGAGTTCGAGGCCGAGATCGAGCGGATGCGCGAGGCCAACATCCTCTACCTCGTCGTCTCCAAGTTCGGCGACGTCGACCTGCACCCGAACACGGTGCCGAACGAACAGATGGGACTCATCTTCGAGAACCTCATCCGGCGCTTCAACGAACTGGCCAACGAAACCGCGGGCGACCACTTCACGCCGCGCGAGGTCATCCGGCTGATGGTGAGCATCCTGTTCATCCACGACGACAAGCTGCTCGCCACGCCCGGCACCGTGCGCAAGCTGCTCGACCCGGCCTGCGGTACCGGCGGCATGCTGGCCGAGGCGCAGAACTATCTGCGCGAGCACCACGGCGCGGCCAGGCTCTACGTCTACGGGCAGGACTACAACAAGCGCGCCTTCGCCACCGCGGCCTCCGACATGCTGATGAAGCAGGTGGACCACAACGGCGGCGGCAACAACGTGCGCTACGGCGACAGCTTCACCGAGGACCAGTTCGCGGCCGAGACCTTCGACTACTTCCTCACCAACCCGCCCTTCGGCGTGGATTGGAAGAAGCAGCAAAAGGAGATCCAGCAGGAGCGCGACAAGCGCGGCTTCGACGGCCGCTTCGGCGCCGGGCTGCCGCGCGTGAACGACGGCTCGCTGCTGTTCTTGCAGCACATGGTCGCCAAGTTCGAGCCGGTGCGCCCGGCGCAGCACAAGCACGGCTCGCGGCTGGCCGTCGTCTTCAGCGGCTCGCCGCTGTTCACCGGCGGCGCCGGCTCGGGCGAGAGCGACATCCGCAAGTGGATCATCGAGAACGACTGGCTCGAGGCCATCATCGCCCTGCCCGAGCAGATGTTCTACAACACCGGCATCGGCACCTACGTCTGGATCGTCACCAACCGCAAGGAGGGTCGGCGCAAGGGCAAGATCCAGCTCCTCGATGCGCGCGAGGTGTGGACCGCGGGCGGCAGCGAGGACAACAAGCGCAGCCTCGGCGACAAGCGCCGCCACATCACCGCCAGCCAGATCGCCGAGATCGTCAAGCTCTACGGACGGCAGACCGACGGCGAGACCTGCAAGACCTTCGACAACGCCGACTTCGGCTACACCCGCGTCACCGTCGAGCGGCCGCTGCGCCTGCGCTACCAGATGACCCTGGACGACAAGGCCCGCTTCCTCGACGCCTGCCCGCACCTGCTGGACGACGTGCAGGCCATCGACAAGGCGCTGGGCCGCGAGCCGCAGCGCGACTGGAACGCAGTGTGGAGCCGCATCGAGGACCTGCTGCAGGCGCGCAAGTCGCGCTGGAAGGCGACCGAGCTAAAGCTCTTCCGCAGCGTCTTCACGCAGAAGGACCCCGAGGCTGAGCCAGCTCTTCTCCCCTCTCCCCCCGGGAGAGGGGCTGGGGGTGAGGGAAGGGGCGCATTCGAGCCGGACTCCGACCTGCGCGACTTCGAGAACGTGCCGCTCAAGGACGACATCGACGCCTACTTCGAGCGCGAAGTGCGCCCGCACGTGCCCGACGCCTGGATGGACCGAGCCAAGGACAGGATCGGCTACGAGATCAACTTCAACCGCCACTTCTACAAGTACACACCGCCGCGCCCGTTGGAGGAGATCGATGCGGAGCTGAAGCAAGCGGAGGAAGAGATCATGCGGTTGCTGCGGGAGGTGACGGAGTGAGCGTCCTAGCTTGGATCGACACATTGCCTCGCGACTGGAAGGCGAAGCCGCTCCGCTCGACGGTCGACTACGTCGTGAGCAACGTCGACAAGGTACCTGCCGACGACGAGATCCCTGTTCGACTCTGCAACTACACGGACGTCTACAACAACGAGTTCATCACGCTCGCGCTCGAGTTCATGCAGGCCACCGCGACAGAGGAAGAGATAGCGAAGTTTGGCTTGCGCGTTGACGACGTGGCGATCACGAAGGACTCTGAATCGTGGGATGACATCGGCGTACCCGCGCTAGTGCGGGAGACTGCCAGCGATCTCGTCTGCGGCTATCACCTCGCCCTCCTGCGCCCGCACAAGCAGCAGATGGACGGCGCGTTCCTGTTCCGGTGCCTACAGGCCAAGCCCGTCCGCGTTCAATTGGAGCTGGCGGCGAACGGCGTGACGCGCTTCGGAATTCCGAAGTCGGAGATAGGCGCGATGACGTTGCCCGTGCCACCGCTGCCACAGCAGCGCGCCATCGCCGACTACCTCGACCGCGAGACGGCGCGGCTGGATGCGCTGATGGCGGCGAAGGAGCGAGTGCTCGAGCTGTTGGCCGAGAAGCGCCGAGCGCTCATTACCCGCGCTGTCACCCGCGGCCTCGACCCCCGCGCCCCCCTGCGCGACTCCGACATCCCGTGGCTGGGCGAGATTCCGGCGCATTGGCAAAGCATGCGCCTGCGTTTCCTAGTTCGCCATCTTGAGCAAGGTTGGAGTCCGGAAGCGGAGAACCGAGAGCCGGGTGATGAGGAGTGGGGTGTACTCAAGCTCAACGCTGTGAGTCGCGGTCGATTCAATCAGTCAGCAGCCAAGGCGCTGCCGCCTGATTTCGCGATTCGTGCTGATCTTGAGGTTCATCGTGGTGACTTCTTGGTGACCCGATCAAACACTCCTTCACTGGTGGGCGACGCTTGCTTCGTTGAAGAAGCTCGACCACATCTGATGCTGTGCGACCTGACCTATCGGCTCACGCTCCGCGAGGAAGTGATTGACGGGAAGTTCCTTGGCCATTTCTTGACTCTGCCTGAAGGGCGGGGGCAGATCGAATCGGATGCACGTGGAACAAGTGGGTCGATGGTAAAGATCTCGCAGGAACACATCAAGGATTGGTGGATTCCGTTGCCGCCGCTAGGGGAGCAGGTCGAGCTAGTCGCGCATATCGGCCGCGAGACTGGCGCGCTCGACGAGATGTTTACCGCGACCGAACGCACTATCGACCTGCTCAAGGAACGCCGCGCCGCCCTCATCGCCGCAGCAGTGACCGGTCAGATCGACGTGAGGGCGGCATGAGATTTGTCCGTGGAGCCTCGGAGAATCGGGAGACGACCCAATGAAACTGAAAAGCGTGCGCATCCGGATGTTCCGCAACATCCTCGATTCAACTGACGTGATGATCGATGAAAAAGTGACGTGTCTTGTCGGGAAGAACGAATCCGGCAAGACCGCCTTCTTGAACGCGCTGTGGCGGTTGAAGCCCGCGCGCGTAACGGCCGAGTTCGCCATCCACGATCACTATCCGGCCTGGCTTGAGAAGCGTCACCGCAATGAGGGCGTGAACCAGAAGAAATTCGAGCCGGTGGAAGTCTGCCTCGAATGGGGGCCCGCAGACGTTAGGGCGATGCAGGACAAGTTCGGCCCGGGCGTTGTCACCGTGGGGACCAAGTTGATGCTGTGGAAGAACTACAGCAACGAGTTCCGTTGGGAGAGCGGTTGTAATGAGCAACAGGCAGTCAAGAACTTCATCGGCAAGAGTCCTGTCCCGGCCGCTGAGCAGGCGGCTTACGCGATGCTCGCGGACTTCGAGTCGTTGAAGAAGAAGCTCGCCGCGGACGCGGAGAAGAGCAAGGAGGCGGAGGAAGACCTCAAGCTGTTCAGCAACGGGCAGTCGGCGCTGACGGTGCTCCTCGGCAAGACGGAGAACTTCGATGGCGCCACGTGGGAAGTCGCCGATGATCGCCTGCCGGAGTTCTTCTATTTCGCCGACTACAGCATGCTGCCCTACAGCGTGAAGATTCGGGAGGTGCTGAAGAACGAAAAGCTCAGCGACTCGGACGCGACCGCTCGAGCACTCCTCATACTCGGTGGAACCGAGACGGAGTACGTGCTCAACCCGGACTACGAGCGCCGGAAGCGTGAACTTGAGAACGGCGCAAACGTGCTAACCGACGACGTGAACAAGTACTGGTCTCAGAACCCCGAACTGCGCGTGCAACCCGACATCACGCAGCGCACCGAGTCGAACCAGCAAGGGCAGCAGTCGGTCCTCGACGAAATGAAGCTGCGCATCTGGGACAACCGGCATTCACTGTCGCTGCCGTTCAACGAACACTCAGCTGGATTCCAATGGTTCTTCTCGTTCCTCGCTGCATTCTCCGAGTACGAGAACCACGATCTGCCGGTGGTAATCCTGCTGGACGAGCCCGCGGTGGGCCTGCACGCGAAGGCGCAGGCCGATTTACTGCGGTTCATCGAGGAGCGCCTGACAAAGCGCTGCCAGGTCATCTACACCACGCACTCGCCGTTCATGGTGCAGCCTGGCAAGCTAGAGCGCGTGCGGCTGGTGGAGGACCGTGGCAAGCAAGAGGGCTCGGTGCTTTCCAGCGATGTGCTCACGCGCGATCGCGACACGCTGTTCCCGCTGCAAGGCGCACTCGGGTACGACCTCGTGCAGCACTTGTTCGTCGCCGAGAATAACGTCGTTGTGGAGGGCACCTCTGACTACGCGTACCTCAAGCTCATCTCGGATTTCCTTGGGTCGAAGGGTGACCGCACCAGCCTCAATCCAAAGTGGAGCATCGTGCCGGTGGGCGGGGCGGACCTGATCCCCACCTTCGTCGCGCTACTCGGCAACCATCTCAAGGTGACGGTCCTGGTGGACTCGCGCAAGGAAGGCCATCAGAAGCTTGAGCGCATGGCGAACGACGGTTACTTGGAGAAACAGCGCATCATCCTCGTCGGCGATGTCCTCGGCCGCAAGACGGGCGATATTGAAGACTTGTTCGAGGAGGACGAGTACCTCGGCCTCTACAACAAGGCGTTCGCCAAGGCGATCAAGGCCAAAGACCTCGATGGCAACGATCCCATCGTCGCGCGGATCGCGCGTCATGAGGGCGTAGAGCGCTTCGATCACGGCCGCCCAGCAGACGTGATGCTGCGCGATCGAGACGCTGTGCTCTCGACGCTTAGCGACAGCACGCTGAAGCGTTTCGAGGACCTCTTCGGGCGGATCAACAAGACGTTGGGAACGTAGCTGAATGAGCAACGGGCGCCACACCGAAGCCGCCTTCGAGACCGTCATCGAAGCGCACCTCCTGCAGAACGGCTACGTACCGGTCGCCCGCGAGGGCTTCGACCGCGAGCGCGCCATCTTTCCCGAGACGGTGCTCGCCTTCGTCCGCGAGACACAGCCCAAGGAGTGGGCCAAGCTGGAGGCGCTGCACGGCGAGAAGACCGGGGAGCAGATTCTCGGCGACCTGTGCAAGTGGATGGACCAGAACGGTTCGCTCGCCACCCTGCGCCACGGCTTCAAGTGCTACGGGCGCACGCTCCACGCGGCGTTTTTCAAGGCCGCGCACGAGCTCAATCCGGAGCTGGAGGCGCGCTATGCCGCCAACCGCCTGGGGCTGACCCGGCAGCTTCGCTTCTCGCCGCGCTCCGAGAAGTCGCTCGATGTGACGCTGAGCCTGAACGGTATCCCGGTGGCCACCGTTGAGCTGAAGAACCCGCTCACCGGCCAGCGGGTGGAAGACGCACGCCGGCAGTACAAGCAGGACCGCGACCCGCGCGAGCCGATCTTCGAGTTCAAGCGTCGCACGCTGGTGCACTTCGCGGCGGACACCGAGTCGGTGCTGATGAGCACGCGTCTGGCGGGCTCGGCGACGCACTTCCTGCCGTTCAACCAGGGCTGCGACGGCGGCGCCGGCAACCCGCCCGATCCGGCCGGGCGGACCTACCGCACCGCCTACCTGTGGGAAGAGGTGCTGCAGCGTGACAGCCTGCTCGACCTGCTCGCCCGCTTCATCCACCTGCAGATCGACGAGAAGCGCGACGACCGGGGCCGCAAGGTCAAGACCGAATCGATGATCTTCCCCCGCTACCACCAGCTTCAGGCGGTGCGCCAACTGGTGGAAGCCGCGCGCAGCGAGGGCGTGGGGCGCAACTACCTCGTCGAGCATTCGGCCGGCAGCGGCAAGAGCAACACCATCGGCTGGCTGACACATCGGCTCGCGTCGCTGCACGACACGGCCAACCAGCGCGTCTTCGACAGCGTGATCGTGGTGACCGACCGCGTGGTGCTCGACCAGCAGCTTCAGGACACGATCTACCAGTTCGAGCACAAGCGCGGTGTGGTGCAGCGGATCGACGAGAGCTCGCGGCAGCTCGCCGAAGCGCTCGAGAATGCCGTGCCGGTGATCATCACCACCTTGCAGAAGTTCCCGTTCGTGTCGCGCCAGTTGCTCAAGCTGGCCGAGGAGCGCGGCGAGAGCGGCACGGGCACGCTGGCCACCCGGCGCTGCGCCGTCATCATCGACGAGGCCCACAGCTCGCAGGGCGGCGAGACGGCGACCGACCTCAAGGAAGTGCTCGGCGGCGAGGGGCTGCGGGAAGAGGCGAAGAAGCGCGCGGCCGAGGAAGGTCGTGACGACATGGAGGAGCTGTTCCGCAGCATGGCCAAGCGCGGCCGGCAGTCGAACCTGAGTTTCTTCGCCTTCACCGCCACCCCCAAGCACAAGACACTCGCCGCGTTTGGCCGCCCCGGACTGGACGGAAGCCCTCAGCCCGCGCATCGCTACACGATGCGGCAGGCGATCGAGGAGGAGTTCATCCTCGACGTGCTGAAGCACTACACGAGCTACGCGACCTACTTCAAGCTGCTCAAGGCCTGCGAGGACGATCCCAACGTCGAGCGCAAGAGGGCCGCGCAGGCGCTGGCGCGCTTCATGAAGCTGCACCCGCACAACATCGCGCAAAAGACCGAGGTGATGGTCGAGCACTTCCAGGCCGTCACCCGCCACAAGATCGGCGGGCGGGCCAAGGCGATGGTGGTGACGGGATCGCGTCTCGAAGCCGTGCGCTACAAACAGAGCTTCGATCGGTACATCCAGGAGAAGGGCTACGCCATCAAGTCGCTGGTGGCCTTCTCGGGCACGGTCGTGGACGACAAGCTCGCCGGCGTCACCTACACCGAGGGCGGCATGAACCACGGCATCTCGGAGAAGGAGCTGCCCGAGAAGTTCGGCTCGCAGGAGTACCAGGTGCTGCTCGTGGCGGAGAAGTACCAGACCGGGTTCGATCAGCCGCTGCTGCACACGATGTTTGTGGACAAGCGGCTTGCGGGCATTCAGGCGGTGCAGACGTTGTCGCGTCTGAACAGGATTCATCCGCTCAAGGAAGACACCTTCGTTCTCGACTTCGTGAACGACCGCGAAGAGATCCGCGAGGCGTTTAAGACTTACTACGAAGGCGCGGAGATGGGCGAGCAGGTCGACCCCGCGCGCATGTACGCCGTCCAGAGCGAGCTCGACGCCTCGGGGGTCTATCTGGACGAGGAGGTGGAGCGGTTCTGCGCCGTGTACTTCAAGCCGAAGCAGCGGCAGGGCGCGCTGGATCACCAGGCAATGAACGCGGCGCTCGATCCGGCCATCTCGCGCTTCACCGTGCGCCAGAGGGACGACAAGGAAGAGGCGGAACTGTGGCGCGGCAAGGTGCAGGCGTTGCTCAACCTCTATGGCTTCCTGAGCCAGGTGATTCCCTACCAGGACTCGGACCTCGAGCGCCTGTACGTCTTTCTCCGCCACCTTGCGGCGAAGTTGCCACGTCGCAAGAGGGGCCCGGCCTATCAGTTCGATGACGAGGTGCGGCTCGGCTACTATCGCCTGCAGAAAATCAGCGAAGGTTCTATCTCGTTGCAGGACGGCGATGCCCGCCGCCTCGACGGCCCCACCGAGGTCGGCAGCGGCCTGGTGCGGCCTCAGCCGGTACCCTTGTCGCAGCTCATCGACGTCGTGAACGAGCGCTTCGGCACCGACTTCAACCAGGCGGATCAGCTCTTCTTCGACCAGATCGTCGAAGCGGCGATGGGCGACGACGGACTGCGCCAGGCGGCTGCGGTCAATCCGGGGGACAAGTTCGAACTGGTGTTCAAGAACCTGCTGGAGACGCTGTTCGTCGAGCGCATGGATCAGAACGAAGAGATCTTCGTGCGCTACATGAATGATGTGCCGTTCCAGAAGATCGTGACCGCTTGGATGGCGTCCGAGGCGTATCGGCGGCTGCGTAGCGCTACGGTTGATGCGTCCCTGGAGGCAACTCCTCGAGCCCTGCCGCCGAGGCTCCGGATTGTCGAGCCGAAGCCAACGGAGCGCTACGCCACTTGCCTGCCGCTCGTGCCGCTCAAGGCCGCCGCTGGCGCCTTCGGCGATCCGCAGCACATCGAGGACGCCGGCTTCGAGTGGGTCGCGGTCGAGTCGCACCACCGGCTGCGCCCCGGGATGTTCGTCGCCCAGGTCGTTGGCAAGTCTATGGAGCCCACGATTCCGGACGGCGCGTACTGCCTCTTCCGCGCACCGGTCGAAGGCACGCGCCAGGGCAAGACCGTTCTTGTCCAGCTCCGGAACGCCCTAGATCCCGAGACGGGACACCGTTACACCGTCAAGCGCTACGAAAGCGAGAGGGCGACTGACGGAGATTCGTGGCGCCATACGCAGATCACCTTGAAGCCCCTCAATCCTGCCTTCGAGGCGATCATCTTCATCGATGCGGACGATCAGCAACTCCAGGTCGTGGCCGAGATGGTTGAGGTAATGGCAAACGAAACATGAAGCGGATGCGAACGAGACGCACGTTTCGAGCAGGGACGCCGAACAACAGCATGCAGCGGACGGCGCGGCGCGCCGCCGCTGATGCTGGGCGATCAACACCGTCTGGCGCATCCGCTCGGGCCCCGATGGCCAGGTCAAATTCCCCCACTCTTGGCCACCCCAAACTGCTCCACTTATGGCCACCCAAACTGCTCCAGGCAGGACGGTCGGATTATGA
>DNIF01000123.1 GCA_003485715.1 Gammaproteobacteria bacterium | reverse complement strand
ACCTGAAAGACTCCGGGGTCAGTGTCACCGTCGGTCTGCGTCCGGGCTCTGCATCTTTTGCCAAGGCCGAGGCTGCCGGTCTCGAGGCCGCTCCGGTCGAGCAGGCCATCGCCGGTGCCGATCTGGTGATGGTGCTGGCGCCCGATGAACACCAGGCAGCGCTTTACCGTGATGCCATCGCCCCGAACATCCGCCACGGTGCGGCCCTCGCCTTCGCCCATGGTTTCAACATCCACTTCGGTGCCATCGTCCCGCGTGCCGATCTCGATGTCCTCATGATCGCACCCAAGGGTCCGGGACACCTGGTGCGTTCCACCTACACCCAAGGCGGCGGCGTACCCTCCCTCATCGCCATCGCCCAGGACGCCTCCGGTCGTGCCCGCGATATCGCGCTTTCCTACGCCAGTGCCAACGGCGGTGGTCGCGCCGGTATCATCGAGACCACCTTCCGCGAGGAGTGCGAGACCGACCTCTTCGGCGAGCAGGTCGTGCTCTGTGGCGGGCTCACGGCCCTCATCCAGGCCGGCTTCGAAACCTTGGTGGAGGCCGGGTATGCACCGGAAATGGCCTACTTCGAGTGTCTGCACGAGGTGAAGCTCATCGTCGACCTCATCTACGAGGGCGGCATCGCCAACATGCGCTACTCGATCTCAAACACCGCCGAATACGGCGACCTCACCCGCGGGCCGCGCATCGTCACCGACGAGACCCGCGCCGAGATGAAGCGCATCCTGGCCGAGATCCAGCAAGGCCGCTTCGCGCGGGAGTTCATCGGCGAATGCCAGGCAGGTGGCACCACCCTGCATGCCATGCGGCGTCAATCCCGCGAACATCTCATCGAGCAGGTGGGTGAGCGGCTGCGCGGCATGATGCCGTGGATCGGGGCCAACAAGCTGGTCGATCGCAGCCGCAACTGATGGCACTTCCCACGCCCGAGGGCATCGATCGCCCCCGGGCGTGGGGGAATCCACACCCACCGAACCGGCATTCAGGGGCAGGGACAACCGTCGAGGGGGCACCGTGAACACCCCGGCCCCACATCGTCAGGGGATCTATCTGCTCCCCAACCTTCTCACCACTGCCGCCCTGGCCGCCGGCTTCTATGCCATCACGGCGACTGTAGCCGGGCACCACTCGGTAGCGGCGGGCGCCATCCTCATCGCCTTTATCCTCGATGGCCTGGATGGTCGGGTTGCGCGCCTGACCGGCACCGAAAGTGCCTTCGGCGCACATTACGATTCACTCGCGGACATGGTGTCATTCGGCGTCGCGCCGGCGCTCATGGCCCTGCTCTGGGCACTCGCGGCGCACGGCCGGATCGGCACCGCGCTCGCCTTCCTCTTCGTCGCGGCAGTGGCCCTGCGTCTGGCGCGCTTCAACAGCCAGTCCGGGGTCGCGGATAAACGCTGGTTTCAAGGCCTACCGAGCCCGGCCGGTGCAGGCATGGTGGCAAGCCTCGTATGGCTCATGCAGGCCCATGGCCTTGACGCTCAGCGCACGCCAGTAGTCCTCGTGCTGCTGCCCGTGATCGCCGCGCTCATGGTGAGCAAGCTGCGCTACACGAGCTTCAAGGGTTTCGACCCGGCGGGGCGCGTACCTTTCCTCGGCGTGCTCGCCATCGTGCTCGGCCTCGCCGTAGCCTTCACCACGCCCGCGCTGGTGACCTTCCTGCTCTTCGCCGGCTACACGATCTCCGGACCAGCTTTGACCCTGCGCCAGCGTGCCCGCCTGCGGGCAGGACGGCAGCGGGGCTGAGGCGCCCATGCCGCGACCCGCTAACGGGAGGCGTGCGCAGCGCTAGCAGCTC
Organism: Gammaproteobacteria bacterium; assembly: GCA_003485715.1. Lineage (GTDB taxonomy): Bacteria > Pseudomonadota > Gammaproteobacteria > UBA7966 > UBA7966 > UBA7966. The sequence goes on along the minus strand of DNIF01000123.1, from coordinate 2,881 downwards.
GCAGGAAACTGGCCGGACCATGCTCTTCAACTCCTACACCTTCGCGGTCTTCTTCGTGGTGCTGTTCGCGCTCGACCGCGCCATCGGCCACTGGCCGACCCGCAAGGGCCTGCTGCTGCTGGCGAGCTATCTCTTCTACGCAGCGTGGAATCCGCTCTACATCTTCATACTTGGTGGCTCCACCGGCCTCGACTGGTGGCTCGCGCGTGCCCTCGACCGCGCTGAGGGCCTGCGATTACGCAAGGCACTGCTGATTCTGAGCCTGGTCGCCAACCTCGGCCTGCTCGCCTTCTTCAAGTACTGGACGCTGTTCATGGACGGCCTGGCCGCGCTGCTCGGCATCGGCCAGCCGCACGCGCTGCCGCGACACGATCTGCTGCTGCCGGTCGGCATTTCTTTCTACACCTTCGCCTCGCTGTCCTACACCATCGATGTCTACCGGCGGAAGGTGCGTGCCGACGCCAGCCTGCCCGACTACGCACTGTTCGTATCCTTCTTCCCGCATCTGGTCGCCGGCCCCATCGTCCGTGCCTACCAGTTCCTGCCGCAGCTTCGCGCGCCGCGACGGGCCACGGCGGCACAGGTGGAATGGGGACTCACCCTGCTCATCCTCGGCCTGTTCAGCAAGGCGGTGATGGCGGACTTCCTGTTCGCACCGGTGGTCGACACCGTGTTCGCAGACCCCGGACGCTTCGGCACCATCGAAGCGCTGGCGGGCGTCATCGCGTTCTCGGGGCAGATCTACTACGACTTCGCCGGCTATTCGCTCTGTGCCATCGGTCTTGCGCTGTGCTTCGGCTTCGAATTTCCGGACAACTTCCGCTATCCCTACGCGGCCATCGGTCTGCGCGACTTCTGGCGACGCTGGCACATCTCACTCTCGACCTGGATCCGCGATTACCTGTATTTCCCCCTCGGGGGCAGTCGCTCGGGGCCATGGCGCAATGGCTGCAACCTGCTCATCACCATGACCCTGGCCGGCCTCTGGCACGGGGCCTCGCCCATGTTCCTGCTCTGGGGACTGCTGCACGGTGCCTATCTGGCCGCTGAGCGTGAACTGACTGCCCGCTGCCCGATCCCGGCGACAGGCCTGCTGCCCGTCCTTGGCATGCTGCTGACGGTCGTGCTGGTGACCCTGACCTGGATCCCCTTCCGCGCACCCGATCTCGCAACCATGTTCGGGATACTGGCGGCGCTCAGTGCTCACGATGTCACCCTCAAGCTCGATGCCTTGACGCTGCTGGGCGTCTATCTCGGCTTCAGCGCCACCCTGGTCTGGCAGTGGCGCTGGCGTGAGGGCTCACCGGAGCTCGCCTTCGGCCACCTGCGAACCATCCCGCGTGCCACCCTGCTCGGCGTCTGTCTTCTGCTCATCTTCCTGTGTTCAGGCGGCGATGAACGTACCTTCATCTACTTCCAGTTCTGAGGCCGGAGAGAACAGCGGATGACCACTCCAGCCTCCGGCCCGGATCCGACTGTTCCCTTGGCCCGTGAGGCCAGCGCCTACACGCGCCTCGGTCTGGTCGTGGACGCGCGCGCCGTGGCCTTGGCACTCGTCATTGCGGCCTGCTTCATCGCCGTCATCGAACTGCGGCTGCACGCGCGCGGCTTCCGGCCGACGGTGCTCGATTCACCCGAGCTCTGGGCCCATTGGCGACGTGAGGCAAACGCCCTGGGAGAGAACGCCCTGGTCTTCGTCGGTGCCTCGCGCATGCAGCTCGGCATCGACCCGGCCACCGTGACCCGCACGACGCCTCACTCTCCGGTGCAGCTCGCCATCGACGCGAGCTTTCCGCTGCCGGTGCTGGAACACCTGGCCGACGACCCCGGCTTTCGTGGCCACGTCATCATGGACTTCTACCCCGCCGCGGTGACCACGACTGATCGCGACGACGACGCGGCTCGCTACGTGCGCCAGTTCGAGGCACAACGCCCGCCCGGATACCTGCCCACCTTCGACCGCACCGAGCCATGGCTGCGTGATCGGGTACGGTGGTCTTTGGCCAGCTACGCAGACGGTGCCTCGCCCTGGCAATCACTGTGGCTGCGCGTGCTTGCGCCCGCCGCCACCCCCGGCTACCTCGTGACCTGGCCCGATCGCTCACGTGAAGCCGACTATGCACTGGTGCCGATGCCGGACTTCGCCCTGGGTCGTGCCGTGCGGCATCTGGAAACAGCCCCAAGGGACCACGACGGGCCAGAGCCGGTGCGCACGCTGGCAGAACTCGACGCCGCCGTGATCAGCATCCGTTCGCCCACGACGACCCCGCCCGAGTTCCTCGCCGGCGTGGAGCGCATTGCCGCACTGGCCCGCCGACTGGCGGAGCGCGGTGCCAGCCTCACCGTCGTGCAGATGCCGACCAGCGGTTATGTGCGCGAGATCGACCGCCGGCGTTTCCCACGCGCCCTCTTCTGGGACGTACTCGCGGCCAGACTGCGGGAGATCCCGGTCACCACGCTTTACTTCGCTGACGCACCGGCCCTCGGACACTTCGAGTGCCCCGATGGCTCCCATCTGGACCGACGCGATCGGGCGGCCTTCACCGCCGCCCTGATGCAGGCCCTGGGACGGACCCCGTCCCCCTGAAGACAGACCAGCGGCCGCCGGGCCCGTGTTCGCGAGCAAGCCTTCCGGGGCGCTGGTTGTCGCCGCCGCCTCTGGTCGGCTATCTTGCAGGCATGTACGAGGCCCCGACTCATCGGTCGCTCCAGCTCCGCCCACCGGCGGTTTGCCCCCTCGCGCGCGCGCTGCGGCTGCCCTGAGGGGCCCGCACACCGATCCCCTGGCGAGGGCCACAACGCAGCAGTCACCAACTTCGATTCCCCCTCACCGGGACCGGTGCCACAGCACCCGCCCGTGAGGCGCGCCCGCGCACACCGA
>DNIF01000088.1 GCA_003485715.1 Gammaproteobacteria bacterium | reverse complement strand
TCTCGCTTCCTTCAGGCAGGGCCCAGCCCGGGGCAGCCATCCTGGAGCGCCGAGGTCTGCTCCTGCCGCATTCCGGGGCAACGATGTCCAGCGCAATTCTCGAGGCCGTCAGCAATACGCGCGGGGTTCCGACCCGCACCCAAAACCCTCACCCACGGGGCGCATGGCCCGGTGTCACTCACTCTCGAACCAGGAACGGCGCTCGAGAGCGTTCACAAGTTCCACCGACCTGCTACTTCACCGGCTCGATGATGGCATCGAGGTTCAGGTGATCGCAGAACTCCATGAACTCGCCACGCAAGGCCGCGATGGAAGTCTGCGCCGACAGACTCACGGTCAGGTGCAGCGAAAACATCGGTGCACCGGTATGCGCCGCAGCGTAGGTCGTGGAGTGCATGTCCTCGACCTGGATATCCCGGGCGGTGAAGAAACCGGCGATGTCGTAGACAATGCCGGGGTGGTCGATGGCGACCACCTCCACCGCGTAGGGCATGCGGTCGGAGCCGGGATTGCGTTGCTCCGTGCGCCGTAACGACAGCAACAGGTCGGCCTGCTCGCAGGCGCGAGGCAACGCCGCCTCGATCTTCGCGATGGCATCCCAGGCACCGGAGACCAGGCAAATCATGGCGAAATCGCTGCCCAGCACGGTCATGCGCGAGTCGAGGATGTTGCATCCGGCATCGCGGATGACTCGTGCCAGAACTTCCACATGGGCAGGTCGGTTGGGCCCAACCGCCGAGAAGACCAGCAGATGCCGCATGTTCGCCCCCATCAGCAGCAACTACCGAGGGCACGGCTGGGGAGCGAGGGCCGAAACGGGTCGCTCAGCGCACGAAGTCGAAGGGAGTTCTCGACAGGCGTTGGGCGGGCGAACGGTAAAACACGCGGGGAGGGTCGAGGCATGGTCACCCGGATTGTGCCTACGGGCGGGTGCGGGCGGCAAGCCGAGCTCAGGGCCGGTGCGCCGCGACCGGCTGAATCGGGCTGGGTGCTTGTCATCCCGGAGTTCGGATCGCTAGCATGTGCGTCTCGTCAGCAGGAGTTAAGCCATTGAAGTTGCGAGGCAGCATGGTGGCGATCGCCACCCCCATGGCAGCCGGAAACGCGCCCCGCACCGCGCTGGACTTCGCGGCACTGGCCCGTCTGGTCGAGTTTCACATCGCGGCGGGCACCGACGCACTGGTCGCCGTGGGGACAACGGGTGAATCCGCCACCCTCGACGACCACGAGCACATCGAAGTCATCCGTCAGGTGGTGGAGCTCGCGCGTGGGCGCGTCCCCGTGATCGCCGGCACCGGTGCCAACGCCACCCACGAGGCCATCACACTCACCCGGGCCGCCGCAGAAGCCGGCGCCGATGCCTGTCTGCTGGTCACGCCTTACTACAACAAGCCCACGCAGGAAGGCCTTTATCGGCATTACATGGCCGTGGCGGATGCGGTCGCGATCCCGCAGATCCTCTACAACGTCCCCGGACGCACCGCCTGCGATCTGCTGCCCACAACGGTGGGCCGGCTGGCCCCGCATCCCAACATCATCGGCATCAAGGACGCCACCGCCGAGGTCGACCGTGTCGGCACCTTGCGGGAAGAGACCAGTGCGGACTTCCTGCTGCTTTCCGGTGACGACCTCAGCAGCCTCGATTTCCTCATCGCTGGGGGTGACGGCGTGATCTCGGTGACCGCGAACGTCGCACCACGCAGCATGTCGGAGCTCTGTCGATTCGCCCGTGAGGGCGACATCGATCTCGCCCGTAACCTCGATGCCACACTGGAGGGCCTGCACCGGCACCTGTTCATCGAGTCGAACCCCATCCCCACCAAGTGGGCCCTGCATCGCCTGGGTCTCATCGAGGCGGGGATCCGCCTGCCCCTCACCTGGCTGACCAGCGAGCACGTCCCCACCGTGGAGGCTGCCATGCGTCAGGCCGGTGTCCTGGAAGTCTGAATGAAGCCAAGTCCCTCTTACGCCACACCGGAACTACTCACCGCCCTCGCCCGCTCGAGTCGACCTTTCGCCGTTATTGGCCTTGCGCTGGCCCTCATCGGCTGCTCTCGCCTACCACGCCTGGACGAGGTGCTGCCCGATCGGCGTACCGAATACCGCAAGAGCGAAAGCCTGCCCGATCTGGAAGTCCCACCCGACCTCACCACCGACCGCATCCAGGATTCACTGGCCGTGCCGGATATCAGCGAGGACGGCACGGCGCAGTACTCGACCTATCAGGAGCGCGTCGCAGCGCGCAAAGAGGTGCGGGCGGCGGTCCAGGCCGACGCCGATGCTGTGGCACAACTCGCTGACGAGCAGGTGGTGGTGGTCACGGGCAACACGGAGGAGGTCTTCTCCGGTCTGCGCGATTTCTGGGCGGAAAAGAACGTCGCCCTCGATCTGGACGACACCGAACTCGGCGTGCTCGAGACTGCCTGGCTCGAGACTGCCACGGGCGACTCGCGGGAGCGCTTCAAGGTCTTTGCCGAACCAGGCGCTGAGGGCAACTCGACCGTGCTCTACGTCTCGCGCGAGGCCGAGCAGCGGACCGGGCCGGACGACCCCATGGGCTGGGCCCCGGCAAGCCCGGACGGCGAGCGTCTCGCCTCCTTCGCCAACGCCCTGCGGGGTCACTTCGGCATCGGGGGGGCAGGTGAGGCCGACGCGGCGTTGGCAGCAGGTGCCGGGACAGGCGCAGAAGGCGGCACGGAAGGCCGAGGCCCCGCAGGTCCAGCCGAACTCTTCTCGGCCGGCGAAGGGCGGGTGTTCCTGAGCGTGCCACAGGATTTTGCCGTGGTCTGGACACGCCTCGAGGGTGCCATCTCGGGCGCAGGCCTCAAGGTGCTCGAGGCCGATCGCGGGCGCGGTCGATTCATCATCGAGGTACCTCCTGAGGACCGCGTGGCATCCGAGCGTGGGCTCATGTCGCGCCTCGCCTTCTGGCGCGGCAACGAGGGCGAGGATACGGGCGAGCGCGAGATCAGCGTCACCGGCGTCGGTGCCAAGACCGAGGTCGTCGTCCTCGATGGGGGCGGCAAATGGGACACCTCACCCGCAGCCAGCCGCATCCTCACGGATCTGCTGACGCGCCTGAACGGCGCCTGAGCGGCAGCGCGCGGCGAAGCGGCTTGCGGCTCGGCTTCGCCTCACTCGGCAGCGGCAGCCAGGGTAATGCAACCCTGGTACGTGCCGACGGCACCGCGCTGCTCATCGATTGCGGTTTTGGACCGCGCGAACTCGGCCGTCGCCTCGCCCCGCACGGCCTGACCCCCGAGGACATCGACGCCATCTTCATCACCCATGAGCACGCGGATCACATTGGCGGTGCCGGTGCGGTGGCCAGACGCTGGGGCGTGCCGCTGTGGATGACTGCCGGTACCTGCCTCGCTGCATCAGCAGCGCTGGGTGATGTCCCTCTCATCAGTACGCTTGCCGGCGAGACGACCATCACCATCGGCGCACTCGCAGTACACCCCGTCACCGTTCCGCACGATGCACGCGAGCCACGCCAGTTCGTCATCGAAGACGGGCGCTCACGGCTTGGCGTGTGCACCGATCTTGGATCCTCCACACCGCATCTCAGCGCCGCCTTCGCCGGCTGTGACGGCCTCCTGCTCGAGTTCAACCACGACGCGACGCTGCTCAAGAACGGCGACTACCCCGCCTTCCTCAAGCAGCGCATCCTTTCCGACTGGGGCCATCTGTCGAATGAGCAGGCCGCCGAGCTGCTTGGGCAACTCGCCCACACGCGCTTGAAGGCCTTCGTCGCGGCACACCTCTCGGAGCGCAACAACCGGCCCGCGCTGGTGCGCACCCTGGCGGCGAGGGTGCTGGGTACCTCAGCGGACGAGATCCTCATCGCCGAACAGGAAGCGGGATCGCCCTGGCTCGAGCTCTGAACGTCTGTTCATGGCGTGCGCGGTCATGTTTCCGGCAGTCTCCCGCTCGGGGCTGGACCGCGGTCCGCTTCGCCATGGCGTGAGCATTCTGTGGGCGCTCAGGCCCCAGTCGCCCAAGCAAGCCCCTCCAGAGCTACGAGCCCGGCCATGTGCACGTGACCCTCAAGTAACCTGCCGCAGATACCCGACACGGACTGACGACACTACCTGTCAGTGGCCAGAGCCCGGGCCTTTCTCGATGCGCCGCGCAAGGCCTTCCCGCTCAAGATCGCCCGGATCCCGACCGACGACGGCAGGAAGTTCTCCGAGCCATTTGTTTGCCAGCGAAGGGCGTCAGTCCGGCGGCAAGCATGAGCGTGATCGGCTGTGGCGGGATCTTGATCTTGGCATCGAACATCGTTTGACCAAACCACGCCTGCCGCTACCCAAGTGGATAGCGATCTGATGAGTCGCAGGGGATGGAGGCACACTGCACGTTCATCGTTGCCGGGTCATACCTTTATCGCTTCGCCACAACCGCATCCATCACGGACGGTGAACGGCCTACCGACAGGCACGCGGAAGAGCGGCACAACGCGATAGCGCGAACGGCATCGTTTGAAATCCAGCGCCAAGTGCTGTTTGTGAGGTGTCACCGCAGGTCATCAATATGGAGCGATACCCCTACCCTGCGTCACGACCTTGTGCCAGCCCCCTCAAGGGTCTACTTCACACGTCAGTGCCGCCGCCGCCGAAGTGGCGCGCGCTCGTGCCTCGTCGATGGAATCACCCGCACTGACCGCGACCGCCATGCGACGTGCGCCCGTGACCCGCGGCTTGCCGAACAGCCGCAGTTGCGTCTCCGGCTGGGACAGCGCTGCCGCCAGCCCGCTGAAGCGCGGGGCCATGCCTTCGCCGCGCACCACGACTGCGGCCGAGGCACCCGCCCGGAGGAGGCGGCAATCGGGGATCGGAAGCCCAAGCAGGGCCAGGAGGTGCAGGGCGAACTGACTGCGCTGCTGGGTGGCGAGTGTAACGAGGCCAGTGTCGTGCGGTCGGGGCGAGGCCTCGCTGAACCAGACCGCATCGCCCTTGACGAAGAATTCCACGCCGAACAGGCCACGACCACCCAGGGCATCGACCACGCGCTTCGCCATGTCGGTGGCGCGCTCGAGGGCCAGCGGTGACATGGGCTGTGGCTGCCAGGACTCGCGATAGTCACCGTCTTCCTGGCGGTGGCCGATGGGCTCGCAGCAGGTGATGCCTGCGGCATGCCGAACGGTGAGCAGCGTGATCTCGTAATCGAAATCGATGAAGCCCTCGACGATCACCCGCCCGGTCCGCACGCGACCACCCTCGGTGGCGGCCCGCCAGCCCGAGCCGACATCGGCCGGGGAACGCAGCACGCGCTGCCCCTTGCCGGAGGAGCTCATGATGGGCTTCACCACACAGGGGTAGCCGAGCATGGCTGCGGCCTCTCCGAGGGCAGCCTCGCTCTCGACGAAGTGGTAGGGGGAAGTCGGCAGGCCGAGTTCCTCCGCGGCCAGCCGCCGCAGGCCCTCGCGATTCATGGTGAGGGCGACCGCCCGCGCGCTCGGCACCACGTGCAGACCGGCCGCCTCGCGTGCGCAGAGCAGGTCGGTGGCGATGGCCTCGACCTCCGGCACCACATAATGTGGGGCTTCGGTATCGAGTAGCACCGCGAGCGCCTGCGCATCGGTCATGTCAAGGACATGGCTACGGTGCGCCACCTGCATGGCCGGTGCCCCGGCGTAACGGTCGGCGGCGATCACCTCGATGCCGAGGCGTTGCGCCTCGATGGCGACTTCCTTGCCAAGCTCACCCGCGCCGAGCAGCAGCAGACGTGTCGCGCCGGGCTGACCAGCCGTACCGATGGTGAGTTCGCTCATGCGGGCAGCTCAGGGGCGCGAATCCACTGCCTCGCGCGCGACCGGCATCAGCAGCGAGCGATTGACGCCGAGCAGGATGGCGAGCGGCGCGGCCACGTAGATGGA
>DNIF01000175.1 GCA_003485715.1 Gammaproteobacteria bacterium | reverse complement strand
ACCGGCTGTGCCGCTCTGGCGCTGCTGCCCTTGTACTCCAGGGTGATGAACTGCGGAGGTTGCTCGGAGCCCTGGGCCACGGCGAGCAGCGTGTTCATGCCGAGCGTTTGCAGACGCTCGGGCCCCATGACGGTGACCTTGAGCGCCGGCTTGCCGCGTGCGATCGCGCGGGCCTGCTGGGCGAGCCAGGTGGGATTGCAGATGTTGGGCGGCGTATTGCCGAGGTCGCGCATGCGGTCCATGGCCCGCACGAGGGCCTGGCCGTGCAGCAGTGCCCGCTCGGCCTCAGCAGACTTCTCACCGAGAAGCAAAGTCACGCGCTCAAGTGGCGCGCGCAGCCCTTCCTTGCGCGACTTCATGCCATCGAAGCGGTAACTCACATCGCCCGCCACCTCGATCGCCTGACGTACCCGCCAGTAGAGGGGGCGATCCTTGACCGTGACCTCAGGCAGGGTGAGCACGGCCTCCCGGACACCGATGCCCTCGGCCTTCTGCAGGCCCTCCTGGATCGCCCGGCGATAGCCGCGCTCGGAGAACTCCGCGGCCCGACCGCAACCGACCACGATCACGCGTTCTGCGGCTACACCCTCGACGATGGGCAGAACCAATGGCTGTCCGGGACGGCCAGAGAAGTCGCCGCGACGGATCAGTTTCTTGATGACCCCCCCCGCGGCTGCGTCGATGGCTGCGACCGTCGGTGTCAGCTCGCCGCCCTCGAAGGCGGCGACGATGAGGCAGGGCGTCTTCAGCTTCGCGGGGACTGCAACCTTCAGCAGGGCTTCCATGGCATGACCTCGGGCAGGGACCAGACGGCTTGGGGGTGGCAGTCCGCGCGTGCGGGCCGCGACAACGCGCCACTGGCTCGCGAGTGTATTCCTTGAGGGTGACCGCGCAAGCACATGAGCCGGGACCGCCCACGCTCGCCCAGGGAGGAGAAAGCCTGGCTCTGGTACCGCGCGGTCCGCAGTCGCAGGGCCGTCTCAACCGATGCGGACGGGTAGTGATCCGTGGGACAGCCCAATAGACTGCCGGACCTGATGCCCACCCTGCGCCGTTACCTGCTTTCCGAGATGTTGCGCGGCTTCGGTGCCGTGTTTGTGTGTCTGGTGGGAGTGTATCTCGCGAGCCGCGCGGCCCACTACATCGGCGACGCCGCCGCCGGCCGTCTGCAGCAGGCAGTGGTGCTCGAACTGGTCTGGCTGCAACTGGTGATTGCACTGCCCACACTCACCCCAGCCTGCCTCTACCTCGGCATCTTCATTACGCTCGCCCGGATGCAGCGCGATCAGGAATTGGTCGCCATGCAGGCTGCCGGATCTGGCTTGCGCTTTCTGCTTGCTTCATCGGTCCGTCTGGGTCTGGTCGTCGGCTTGCTGCTGTTCGTGGTGGCTGTGGTTCTGACACCATGGGCCGAACGGCGCTCGCAGGATATCCGGGCGCAGGCCGCCGAAGTCTCCGATGCCTCGACGCTCATTCCGGGCCGCTTCCGTGAACTCTCTGGTACGGATCACGTGCTCTATTTCCGTGCAGCCGCCCGTGAGGGTGGGGTCCTTTCGGATGTATTCCTTTATGCCGATGATGGCAGCGGCTTCGATGTGCTGCGCGCCCGTGAGGCGGAATTCATCTTCGATCCGGCTACCCGACAGCGCTGGGTGGAGTTCCGCGACGGGACTCGCGAAGAGGGGACGAACGCCGATCTTGCCAACGAGGGCACCCGCTTCGAGCGCTATCGCGTGCGCATGGACCACGGGTCTCGAGAGGGCGGGGGAGACCCCACCCGGACCAAGTCCCGCGGCTCGCTCGACCTACTCATGGACGACAGTCCCACTGCAGCGGCCGAGCTGCAATGGCGCATGGCGCCACTCTTCGTTGCGCTCAACCTGAGTCTGCTGGCGGTACTGGTGGTAGGGAGCGGCAGCGGACGTGGCCGGCGGCGTGACCTGCCCATTCTGATCGCATTGCTTGCCTACTTCCTATACAACAATGTGCTTGGCATAGCGCGAACCATGGTGCGACGCGAGCAGCTACCGGAGTGGCTCGGCTTGTGGTCGGTGCACCTCTTCGCCTTGATGATTATGGCACTGGTCTATTTCTGGCCCGCGATCCGGCATCGGCTGCGGCGCGCGCGCATGCCTTTCAGGTTGGCCGGGGCACGATGAGCGGAATCAGACGAAGAGGCGCGTCACGTGGTCGCAGGCGGCGACTGGCGGAGTTTTCCGCTGCTCTCAAGCCTGGCCGGCTGCTCGATCGCTACATCTTCGGTGCCTTGCTGCAGCAGGTATGCGTGGTACTGCTGGCGTTGGTGGCGATCTTCACCTTCTTCGCGATCCTGGAACAGCTCGAGGACGTGGGAGCCGGGCGCTACAACCTGGGTATCGCCCTGTTGCTCGCGGTGTATCAGATCCCGACTCTCGCCCAACAACTGGCACCGATCGCGGCCCTTATCGGCGCACTTGTCTGTGTCGGTGGGCTCGTGACGAACAACGAGATCACCGCCATGCGCGCCGCCGGCGTGGGCCTCTGGCGAGTGGTCACGACGGCGGTCCTTGCAGCGCTGTGTTTCGGTACGTTGGCGCTGGTCGTGGCCGACCTGACGGTGCCGCCATCACAGCGTGCCGAACGGCAGTTGAAGGCGCTGGTCAAGGGCGTGGATAACACCCTGCAATTGCGCACTGGTTACTGGGCCCGGGATGGCCAGCGCTTCGTCAACATTCGCGGTGTGCGCCCCGATGGCGAGGTCGTAGGCGTGCTCATCCATGAGTTCGACGCCGAACACCGATTGCGCCTACGCACCGAGGCGGTGTCCGCGCGCTGGATCGACGGTGAATGGTTGCTCTCCGGGGTTCGGCAGCGGGTCTTCCTGGAAGATCGCGTGGAACTGCACGAGCTACCAGCGGCCACCTGGAGTTCACCGCTCAGGCCGGATCTCATCGACATGGTCACGGTGGAACCCGAAGCGCTCTCCATGCGCGATTTGCACGTCTATGCGAGCTTCCTTGAACGCAACGCGCAGGACAGCGAGCGTTACCGTCAGGCGCTGGCTGCGAAGTATGTCTTTCCACTGGCGAGTGCCGCCATGGTGCTGCTCGCCATACCCCTGGTCTTTACCACCCCGCGTGATGGTGGAATGGGGCTGCGTATCCCGCTTGGTGTACTCATCGGGCTGGTGTTCCACGTGGCCAACCAGGCAGCGAGCGACGTCGGCGTGGTCTACGGCTTGCCACCCTTGCTCGCAGCCTTGTTTCCCAGTCTCATTGCCATCAGCGCTGCAATGTTGCTATTCCGGCGCATGCGTTCCGGGTGATGCCGGCGGCGAGCACACCTGTCACCGGTCCTGCGCACGTCTGCGCACACCGGTACCACTCAGGAGGTCGTGCAGGCCACGACCGTCACGGTCCACGAGTGACCACCACAGACCGAGGCCGAACAGGCCAACGCATGGCACCGCATACACGAAGCGCAGGATCGCACGCCCCGGCCCCGGCTTGTTACCGCAGGCGTCGGTGACTTCCAGGCCCCACGCCTGCATGCCGAGCGTCATGCCGCTGCGTTGCCAGGCGAAGGTCACATAGCCTCCGCAGACGATCAGGATCCAGATCTGCAAGGCGACCAGTCCCGGGCCCTGTGGTGGGCCGCCAGCCAGCACGACCAAGGGCGTGGCGGCGACGAAGGCCAGGCCTGCCAGCACGCAGAGGTCGTAGGCCAATGCGAACAGACGGCGCATGAGAAGCACCAATCGCGCCGTGAATGGCAGCGGTGGAAAGCCGCCGGATGAGTTCGCTGCGAACATCTCATCATCATGCCGTGGCGGGACGCCGGTTTACATGCCGCGCGTGGCGTCCCGGCCACGCTGCGCATGCAGTGTGGGGCTTGCGCCCAATTTCTCGGGGGTCGGCAAGGGAACCAGCATGGGGCTGGCGCGGTCCCGCACCAAGGGAGTGCGTGCAGACCCTCCCGAGACCAACTGCGTCACGCGGGCCAGTGCGGATTCCGACGTCTAAGCTCAATGGCAGAGTGTTGGTGCTGCTGGCCGGGAGTTGGCGCGAAGTTTGAGTGCGTTATTGGCTCAAGGGGGGCAGGGCTCGTGCCCGAGACCTCGGCGCCAGAACACTTCGAGTCATGGTTACACGCAAGGTCAACCGCCGCAGGCGGGGAGGAGCGAATCATGTGGCGCTCTCGAAACGGGGGCCATGGCCCGGGTTGGTTCGGGCCGTTGGCGACATTTCTCGCCCTGTCGGTGTTGACGCCGATGGCAGAGGCCCGCACGGATGGTTCACCCGATGCGCCGGGGCGTATGGTCGATGTCGGTACGCATCGGTTGCATCTGTTGTGCGAGGGCGAAGGCTCTCCCACCATCGTGATCGACAGTGGTCTGGGAGCGCTCGCCTTCGAGTGGCGTACAGTGCAGCGCACGCTGGCGAGCCAGTTCACCACCTGCATCTATGATCGTGCCGGTTATGGCTGGTCGGAACCCGGACCTCAGCCGCGCACGACCGCACGCATCACCGATGAGCTTGCCTTGCTGCTCGAGCGTGCGGAAATCGCCGGCCCTTATGTACTGGTGGGGCACTCTTTCGGCGGCTACACCGCGCAGCTCTTCGCCCGTCGCTTTCCCGAACGCACCGCAGGCCTGGTACTGGTGGATGCATCGCACCCCGAGCAGGTCAAGCGTTATCTGGAATCTCCCCTGCGCATGAACACTGCTCCTGCGCGCAAGAGTGGGCGTATCGTCTACTCAGGCTTCACGGTGCACGACGGACTGCCCGAGGAGGTTCGAGCTGCCGTGTACGCCGTGGGCTTCACGCCGAAGGCCAGACTGGCGATGACGCAGGAGTATCTCTGGTTCCGCGACAGTGCGGCGGAGGTGGCCGCCGCCGGGCCCTTGCCTGATCGGCCGCTGGTCGTGCTGACACGTGGCAAGGACACGGCGCAACAAACGGGCAGCGAGTCGGCCGCGCGTCGTGAGCTTTTCGAACTGATCTGGTTGCAGTTGCAGCACGAACTGGCAAGCACAGTGCCCCGGGCCGCGCATATCGTGGCTGAGCACAGTGGCCACCAGATGCACCTCGAGCAGCCTGAACTCGTGGTGGATGCCATCGGCATGGTGGCCGACTTCGCGCGCGTGGAAAACGCTGCTGTACGGGTTGAAACCTCACCTGCCAACGGCTGGCTCAGCTTCCGGCACGCGCGCTGGGAAGTGGATCGATTGCATGCGAGCCATCTGCTGGACCGTTCGCCGATACCCCCAGGCGACAGTTCCATGACCGATGCTGATACGCAGCCAGGCACCACTGTGCGGGCAAGGCATTACAGCGGTAGTGACCGTCCGCAGCTTCAAGTGGTCGTCTACCCCGAGGACCCGCTGTAGCGCTGATCTTCCCGCACTACCTCGGCCCAGGTCTTGGCTGTCTCGTGGACACGAACCCGCAGGAGATGCCCCCCCAGTTCCGGCGTTGCCGCCAAACGCTGGAACACCGTGGCAGTGATGTTCTCCACCGTCGGGTTCAACGTCGAGTAATCGGCCACATCGAGATTGAGGTGGCGGTGGTCATACCGGTCAATGACCTCGCGCCGCACGACCTCGGCCAGACAGACCGGTGTAGGGGCGACGCCCGGGCAAGCGGGATCACTGACCTCGATGGTCACGTCAACCACGTAGTTGTGCCCGTGGCCATTCGGGTTGTTGCACTTGCCGAAGAGGGCGACATTTTCCTCGTCGGTGAGGCTTGCCACGTGAAGTCGATGTGCTGCGGAGAACTCGAACTGCTCCGTGTAGTGCATGGCGGATTCCGTGGTGGGGTCGATGGTGAGTTCGATGCCGGTGCCGAGCCTGAGCGTGAGGAATACCGGGCGGGCCGGAAGGTCGAGTGCGCGCAACTTTGCAGCCAGCGCGTGCAGCCAGGCGAACCAACCGTTCAGAGGGTCGCCAACGCTGCGCAGGCCCTGCAGCAGCGTGGCGTCGAGTGCCTTGATGTCGCAAAGAAAGCCCGTGCGCGGGTCTGGCTCACCCACGACGGCGAGCGTCACCTCGCCGGCCCAAGCGGTCGCCGCCCCGAGTGGTCCTCCGCTCCAGCCATTCCGCTGCCCTGCGGATGGCTCCGGGATCAGGAAACGCAGGCTGCGCGAGAGGAGCATCGGTTGGTCTCAACGGAAGGGACAGGCGCTCAGGAATCTGCCGCGGGCGCGCTGTTGAGGCGCGCCGGCAGCAGCGGTTCCCCGACGAAGGGGTAAGTCCCGCTAGACTGTGGCGCGCATGACTGTCTGCCCGCAACAGCCGCCCCTCGTCAGCATCGTCACCGGCGCCAGCCGCGGCATCGGGCGGGCCATCGCCCTGGCGCTGGCCGGCGCGGGTCACCATGTGTTCGCCTGTGCCCGCTCACGTCCCATTTTCGACGAAGACGTGACCGGGGTGGCGGCGGGAGTCGGATTACTGGAAGGCATTGCGTGCGACCTCGCCGAGCGCGGCGCGGGTGCCCGACTGGTCGGGGAGGTCGTGGCCCGGACTGGCCGTATCGATGTGCTGGTCAACAACGCCGGCATCGCTCCGGCCCAAGCCATGACCGCCGCTACCCCCGAAGTGCTCGATGCCGTGTACGCGCTCAACATGCGGGCGGTGCACGAGGTAACCTGGCGCGCGTGGGGCTCACTGACGGCGACTCGCGGCGTAATCCTGAATGTCTCCTCCCTGGCAGCCCGGGACCCCTTCCCGGGTTTCCAGTTGTACGGGGCGAGCAAGGCGTGGCTCGAACTCTACACTCGCGCGCTGGCCGATGAAGGCCGCGCTGCCGGCATCCGCGCCTACGCGCTTACCCTCGGTGCGGTCGAAACCGCGCTGCTGCGTGGCCTGTTTCCCGACTTCCCCTCCCAGGACGCACTCGCGACCGACGCGGTGGCGGCGTTTGCGCTCCGACTGCTCGACCCCGCCTGCGCCCCGGCCAGTGGCGAGGCCATCGTGTTGCGGCGCTGAGCGCCAGCTTCAACGAGTGTTTCGAGCGGAGGGCTGCCCAGTCGCCGCCTCAACCCTCGGGGTCGTACATCTCGTGCTTCATGGTGTGCCGGTTGGCGAGCAATTCCTCGACCGTGGGCTCGCCGGCCATGGCGCGTCGGACGGCGAGCTTGGTCGCCTCGTAGTTGTTGCGGTAGAGCTCTGCATCGTCGCGTTCAGCGTGTTTGGGCGCGCGCGGGTCGATCCAGACGAGGCAGACGATGCAGAGGGTGTCCACCTCATCGCGTGGCAGGCTGCCCTCGGCAAGGCAATCCACGATGGCGTCGCCGGTGGCCGCCTGCACTACGCCGCCGAACAGCTCGGCCGTGGCCATGTCCTTGATGGTGACCTTGGGGACCATCATGGTGGCAGGCTTCACCAGTTGATTGCAGGCGCGAATGGCGAACATGCGGGTGTGGCCCGCCGTCTGGCCCATCATGTTGGCGAAGGCCTGACCGACGGGCCCACTGGTGCGCCCAATGAGGATCTCGGGCATGGCATCGGTGTACTGGCCGTCGGAGGCAAACACGGTGGCTTCACCGACGCGGAAGAGCAGGGGATCGGACATGCGGGACCTCGGCCTGATGCGGATGGAGGGAGAAGGGGCAGGGCCGCAGTGTAACCGTGATGACCGGGGAGCGTGGCTGATCGCTTCAAGCCCCGGCGGCTTCGATCGGGGAGTTTGCGCACCCTTCCCCAGCGACGGCGTGACGACGCTGGATTCCCGCTTTCGCGGGAATGACGATGAGCCGTCACCCTGCCCCCCGATAGGGGCACTCGGAGGTCGGGACTGACGACGCGACCGAATCCATGCGTCGTGGATACCGCACTCCCGGGTCGTCGCCTCCGCTGTGGCTGGAAAACGGCGGCGTGGTTTGCCCTACTGCGGCGAGGCCCCGATCTGCCGATACTCCAACCATGATGCATGGCAATTCCCTCTCCCGGCCTCGCCTCGCCCCGCTCTGGGCGCAGGCGCTGACCCTCCTCACCCTGCCGCTGCTCCTGGCCTTCGCGTGGGTCGGTTTCACCGCCAGCGATGATGCCTTCTACCTCGGTGCAGCGACGCTCTGGATCGCCGAGTTCCCCTACGTCCCCGACCAGTTCGGTCTGAATCGCCCTGCCGTTTCGCTGCCCATCAGCGCGATGTACCTGCTCTTCGGCCAGGGGGAGTTCAGCTCGGTGTTGAGCACCTGCCTCTTCTACGTGGCACTGGTGCTGACGACGCTCAACATGCTGCTGCCGGTGGTCGGGCTCAATTGGGCACTGGGAGGCGCGCTGCTGCTGGCCACGACCCCGCTCGTGCTGCTGAAGTCCACCACGCCGAGTGCGGATATCCCGAACCTGTTCCTCGTCGTGCTCAGCTTCTGGCTCTTCTGGCGCGCGCTCGGCCGCCCCGAGGGGCAGCCGCGCCTGCTCCTCGCGAGTGGCATCGCCGCAGGTCTGGCGGCGCTTGCACATGAAGCGACCGTGGCCCTGTTGCTGTTCTATGGGGTCCTCTGGGTCCTGGGCCAGGTGCTGGCACGCACCCGCTACCTGTACCTCGCCGGTGGCTTCGCTGCCATCCTGCTGGCTGAATCGCTCTACTTCTGGGTGTTCGCCGGCAATCCACTGCATCGACTTGCACTGCTGCAGCAGGCAGCCGCCATTCACGACCGCGCCGCGTCCCCCTTCCTCGGCATCGCCCAGGGCGGCACTCTGCATGTGTGGGCACCGATCGACCCCATCATCATGCTGCTCACGCATCACAACTTTGCCCTGATCGGCTGGCTGGCCCTGCCAGCGCTCTACTGGGCCCTGCGCTTCGATGCGAAGCGGGATCCGGCCATCACCCGTCTGTCGCGGCTGCTCATGGGTCTGGCGCTGTGCTGGTTCCTGGTAAGCGCCCTGGTGCTCGGGCAGTTCATCCTGCTGCCGCGTTACTACATGGTCCCCATCTACTGTCTGCTCATGCTCGCCATGCTGTGGCTGGCGCAGGGCCTGAGCCGCAAGCGGGCCCGGTTGGCGGCAGGCGTCGTCGCGGTCGTCCTGCTGGTGAACCTGCTGGCGGTTGCGATCGACTACAAGCATCCGCGCTTCGCCGAGCGCGAACTGGTGGCTCTGCTGGAGACCAGCGAAGGGCACATCCACACCGATCCCCTCACCGCTTACAACAGCGAATGGTTCTGCCGCTGGGCCGGGGTGGACTGCAAACGTATCGAGACGTCCCCTCCGGGGCCGGGCGTGCTCTACCTCTGGAATCCGCGCAACACAGCCGCACCGAATCGCCTGCTCGGGCCGGAGAAACTTGCGTTGTATCAGCCGCAGGCGGATTGGGAGGAACTCCGCTCTTCAGCACCGCCGCCAGACCTTCCCGCAGCAGCGGTCGAGTTTCTGGGCATCGGCGAGATACTGCCGCAGGCCATCGTCCGGAAGCTCGCGGGGCGTGGTCTCGGCGCCGTGCTGTACCGTGTACCCGCCCCTGCCGAAGGGTCCGACGTCCCACCTGCGGTTAGTTCACAGTCGGCCCGGAGCATCCGTATCGGTTTCAGCGCAGATAGCAGCCGAAAATCAAGTCCGGAGTGAGTGCCCATGTCATCCATCGCCCAACTTCTGGCCAGTTATCCGCGTGTCCGGCCTGAACTGCCACCGGCACAGGCTCGCATCTACGAGGAGCAGTACAAGGTCAATCGCGAGGGCGCGCACGCCATCGAAGGCCTTGCTCAGCGCCTCGAGCGCTGGATGCACCGGCAGGTAGCGCGCATCCCCGGTGGCCCCATCCTGGAACTCGGGGCAGGTACGCTCAATCATGTGCAATACGAGGCCCCAGGCGTGGCTTATGACGTCGTCGAACCCTTCCGGGCGCTGTATGCCGGGCGGCCGGAGGCGGCGCGTGTGCGCAACTTTCACGACTCCGTCGCGCAGATCGCGGACGATGAGCAGTATGCGCGCGTGATCTCGGTCGCCGTGCTGGAGCACATGGACGATCTCCCGCGGGAGGTGGCTCAAGCCGCGCTGCACCTCACGCCCAACGGGGTGTTCCAGGCCGGGATCCCGAGCGAAGGGGGCTTCCTGTGGTGGCTCGGCTGGCGCTGTTCCACCGGGCTCAGTTACTACCTGCGCACGGGTCACGACTACGGCAGGCTGATGCGTCACGAGCATCTCAACACCGCGCCCGAGATCCT
>DNIF01000284.1 GCA_003485715.1 Gammaproteobacteria bacterium | reverse complement strand
CCCAGCCTGCGCACGGCGAAGGTGACGATCTCGGCACCACTGGCGTCGAGAGCGGCGGCGGTCTCATCGAGTGAGGCGTACTTGCCCGTGCCGATCAACAAGCGGGAGCGGTAAGAGCGACCAGCGATGATGAGAGGGGTTTCAGTTGGGGTCATCAGGGTGCAACCGGGAGGAATGGGAACAGGCGGAACGATACAGGGGCAGCATGTTCAGCGACTTTCGCAGCAGCCAACTGAACTACAAAGCGGCCTCACCCCCCGCCGACGGCACCGACAGCTTCTATGCGGTCACCATCGGCAAGCCGACATCCTGCCCACTGGCTGCGGGGAACGATGCTGCCGTTGCGTTCGATGGCAATCCGGCGTGCACCTCCCGCGAGATCCGCGACCAGATCGGCCACGGAGCTACCCGCAGCGACCTCATGCCAGCCGCCATTCAGGCGCACACGCAAGGCTGGCCCCAGGGTCGTATCCGTCGCTCGATTCAAGGTGGTCACTCCACGTGCTCGCGCCGATTCAAAGCGAGACCACCAACCCTTCGCGGGCAATCTCGCATTGCAGGGAGGAACCGCGCTCGGCAATCAGTGCCCGTGCGCGCACGAGCATCTCCTCGACGATGCGATCATCGTTGCCCGGGTCATGATGAAAGAGGTAGAGCAGCCTGACACCGGCATCGATGGCCGCGTCCACTGTATCGAGATAGCAGGAGTGACCCCAGCCGCGCTTCGTGATGTAGGCCTCTTCGGTGTACTGCGCGTCATGGATCAGGATATCCGCGTCGCGGATTAGCGCGAGCTCAGCCACGCGTTCCTCGCTGCTCACGCTGCGAAAGATTGCATGATCCTCGTCACTGAGATCGCCCGCACTGGCGAGAGAACGGTCAAGAAACCTGAACTCGTTGTCGGAGACATAGACGACGGTGCGGTCAGCAATCGTGATGCGGTAGCCGTAGGTAACGCCGGGGTGGTGCACGCTGCCATGCCGGATCAGGAAAGGCCCGTGTCGCAAACCCTCGCACTGGGGTTCCACGTAATCGATGTCCGCCTGCCAGTTTTCGGTCTCGACCGGAAAGTAGGGCGCCTTCATCTGTGCAGCGATGCTGCGTTCGATTTCCTGGGCATCGCGGCCCGGCCCGAAAAAGCGCACGCGCCAGTCGCGGCGGAATGCAGGCACGAAAAACGGCAACCCACAGATGTGGTCCCAGTGATAGTGGGTCATGAGCACGAGCAGTTCGCGCGGAGCATCATTCGAGAGGATATGCTCGCCCAGAGGGATGATACCGGTGCCGGCATCACAGACGAGAAGGGAGTCACCGGCCCGAAGTTCCACGCAGGAGGTATTGCCACCCACCCCAAGGTGAGACTCGAAGGGCGAGGCATAGGAGCCGCGAACACCCCAGAAGCGCAGGTAGCAAGGATCGGGCTTGTCGATGATGGACATCGGGGGTAGCGGGCTCGCGCGGCGATCGACGATGGCGCGATTCTACGGCCCCCGAGGCCCGACTGGGAAAGATGCGCGCGCCCCAGCCTGACACTCGGTGATCAGGCGTGCTCAGAGCGCCGAGGGAGCCCCGGCTGCCGGAAGTGATGCCGTGCTGTCGGGAAGCAGACGCAGGATGAGATCCCGGATCGTCCGCGTGCTCATTGGCTTGGTCACGTACTCAAGCACGCCCAGGCTCCGAGCCAAGGCCCGATCCTGCGCGTAATCCTTGCTGCTGATGACCACGACCGGGGTAGTGGCGTGATCCGGACGGTTGCGCAGCTCCTCCAGAAAGGTCAGTCCGTCCTTGTCCGGCATGAGGATGTCCAGGAACAGCAGGTCCGGCTTGATGGTCGCGAGGTAGGGCAGCGATTCCGCGACCGACGCAAAGGTGTGCAGGCGCACGTCCAGGTCATGCGTGACCCGCTCGAAAAAAACGCGGATGGTGGAGGAATCATCCACTACCACGATGATGGGAGGCACCTTCCCCGGCACTGGCTGATCCTGCGAAGTCGCGAGCAAGTCCGACAATTCCCGTGCCCTGCCTGCGTTGCTCACAGGGAGCCGCATCGCTTCGTTGAGCCCACGCACTCGACCTCCTCGATGAACATCTTCCTGTCTCTCGCCTGTCGATTTATAGAGGCTCAAGGTGAAAAGTCAACCCTAACGCTTTGAGTTTTAGCTGTTTTGCCGCAAATACGCTGCCCCAAGACCGACTGACCAGGAAGCGCCTTACCGTGCCTCGCCATGGCCTCGCTGCCACCACCGGTTAGCGCACAGGAGGTTGACCGCCCCGCCCGGTCCGGTATCGTTAGCGGTGAGCGGCGGGTGTAGTTCAATGGTAGAACGGCGGCTTCCCAAGCCTCAGGCGTGGGTTCGATTCCCATCACCCGCTCCATCGGTCGGCCTTACGGTGCGTTGCCAGGTTGCAGCCCCGGCTTACAGCGCGGGCCGCCGCGATGATTTCGCGAACTGCTTCTCTTGGATGTCCACACAAGTTTAGTCTGCAGTCCTCAAATCGGAATGCGGCGCTTACCTTGGCTGTGACGCAGTTCACACGATCGATGCGCTGACCGGGGTTGACCGGGAGTCTGCGCCGATGGCGCACGCGGCCATGACCCGATGAATTCAATGGTCCCGGCCAGTCATTGACGGCGCACTGGCTCCACGCTGCGATCGCTGGGTATCGCGGGACAGCCCGCGCTCAACCCTTGCGGTCGCGTATGACAATGAAGGCGACGCCCTGCTCGATCAGACTTGCGCGAGCCTGTCTCAAGGTCTCCACATCCGCAAACGGGCCGACCCGCACCCGGAACCACTTCTCGTTGTCGTTGATGGTCACCTCCTGGATGGCGGCGCGGATCCCTTTGAGTGCCAGATCCGCCCGCGCCCGCTCTGCATCCGCGGAGCGACGGAAGGCACCTACCTGCAAGGCGTATTCACCTGGCTCAGTGACGACCTCGGGCTTCTGATCCACCGTTTGCTCGGGCTCGAGCTGCCAGTCCGGAACCTTGACCTCCATGTCACGCAGGATGGTGTAGAAATCGTACTGCGCCACCGGTGCGATTCCCTGCGCCGGAGCCGCGACAGGCGTATCCGGCGCGGGTACCGACTCGCTCGTGGTGAGACCGGGTGGGGGTGGGGGCGGCAGCAGGAAATACCCGGCCGTCACGACCAGGGCCACGCCCGCGAGAAGACCCCAAAGAAATGGATGGCTACCACCGCTACCGTCCCGGCGTGAGCCTCTGGTGCCGCGACGGGACTGGCCCCTCACATGCGCTCCGGCGTACCGACACCGAGCAGGCGGAGTGCGTTTGCGAGCACCTGTCGGGTAGCAGCGGCCAGCGTCAACCGGGCGACCTCGAGCCCGTCGGGGCTGACGCCGAGGAACTTGTGGTTGTTGTACCAGGCATGCAGTGCGGCTGATGCCTCGCGCAGGAAGTTGGCGATCTGATGCGGTTCGCGGGCTCGGGCGGCGCTGGCGACGACTTCAGGGTAGCGAGCAAGTTCGGCGATCAGGGCGAGTTCCTCAGGCTCGACCAGCGGTAACAGCGCGTCGACCTGCGCAGGTGGGCTCCAGGCAAGCCCCGGGTTTGCCTCCTGCCACTGGCGAAACACGCTACAGATCCGCGCGTGGGCGTATTGCGCGTAGTAGACGGGATTGTCGCTCGATTGGCTGGTGGCCAGATCCAGATCGAAATCCAGATGCTGGTCACTGCGTCGCATCACGTAGAAGTAACGCGCCGCGTCCTTGCCGACTTCCTTGCGCAACTCTCGCAGGGTCACGAACTCCCCTGATCGCGTGGACATCTGCGCCCGTTGCCCGCCCCGATAGAGGGTGGCGAACTGGACCAACTGGATCTCGAGTCGCTCTGGATCGAAATCGAGCGCCGTGAGCGCGGCCTTCACCCGCGGGATATAGCCGTGATGATCCGCGCCCCAGACGTCAATCACGCGGTCATAGCCACGCTCGAGCTTCTGGGCGTGGTAGGCGATGTCGGAGGCGAAGTAGGTCCGCTGCCCGTTTTCGCGCTCGACCACACGATCCTTCTCGTCGCCGAAGTTCGAGGAGCGGAACCACAGCGCCCCCTCTTTCCGGTAGAGATGCCCTGAGGCCTCGAGGCGCTCGAGCGCGCGGTCCACGGCCCCAGAGTCTGCGAGTGAACGCTCGGAAAACCAGTTCTGAAACTCCACCCCGAATTCATGCAGATCCGCCCGGATATCGTCGAGGATGGCGTCGAGTCCGGCCGCATGCACGATGCCCCATCCTGCACTGCCGAGAGACATACGAGCATGTTCGATGAGTGCGTCCAGATATTCCTCGCGCCCATCATCCGGCACGGGGGCCTCGAGCAGGGTGCCGCACACCGGCACGTCGAAGCGCTCGCCTTCACGCTCACGCAGGTCCCGCGCGACGTCACCCACATAGCTACCCTGGTAGGCATTGGGTGGGAACGTCGGGACCTGGCCACCGAGGGTCAGATAACGCAGCCAGACGCTCAAAGCGAGGATGTCCATCTGGCGTCCGGCATCGTTCACGTAATATTCGCGATCCACCTGATGTCCGGCCGCCTCCAGCACATCGGCCAGCGCCGCACCGTAGGCCGCACCGCGTCCATGGCCAATGTGCAGCGGCCCGGTCGGATTGGCCGACACGAACTCCACCTGCAAACGTGCACCACTGCCCGCAGGTGACCGCCCATAGCCATGTCCCGACTGCAGCACGGTCAACACGGTACCCAGCGTGGCCCCGGCGCTTAACGTGAGGTTGATGAAGCCTGGCCCCGCGATCTCGACGCGCGCAATGCGCTCGTCTGCGGGTATAAAAGCAATCAGGGCTTCCGCCACCCCACGGGGGGAACGGCCGAGGAGCTTGGCGAGCACCAGCGCGGCATTCGAGGCGAAATCGCCGTGGCGTGGGTCGCGGCAGCGCTCGATCGACAGGGGGGGGAGCGGTACGTCCGGAGCGACGGCCCGGGCGGCGGAAAGGATGAGGTCGGCGAGGATGGTTTTCACGGGCGCAACGGTTGTTGTGAGCGGGCCCGGAGTTTAACGCGCCCGTCGTACGTCCGGGCAGCCGCGGCTACAGTGCTTCCAACTCGCTCAGCAAGTCGCGCACCTCGGCGCAGGATTCCAAAAGGCGTGTGCGCGCCCCAAACGAGGCCAGACTCTCGAGCGAAGTCCTGCGGATAACGCGCTTGACCTCCAGAAGCGCAGCCGGGTGCACACTGAAGCTGCGCAACCCCATCGCCAGCAGAAGCCGGACGTAGCGGGTATCTCCGGCCATCTCGCCGCACATGGCGACCGGAGTGGCGTGGCGTATTCCCGCCTGCAATACGTAATCGATCAGCCGCAGCACCCCTGGATTGATCGGATCGTAGAGATAGCTGACCTCCTCGTTGTCACGGTCGATGGCCATGGTGTATTGAATCAAGTCGTTGGTGCCAATCGAGAGGAAATCCAACGCGGCTGCGAAGGTGTCCGCGCAGAGTGCGGCTGCCGGTACTTCGATCATGCCGCCAATCGGCATGGACTCATCGAACTCACACTCTTCTCGACGGAGCTCCTTACGCACTTCCTCCAGGTGCGCCATGAACTGCCTCAGCTCCTGCAGCGTGGAGATCATCGGAACCATCATGCGCAGGGGCCCGAAGGCCGAAGCCCGCAGGATCGCCCTCAGCTGCGCAATCAGCAGCTCGGGCTCGTGCAGGCATAGTCTCAAGCCACGCAGGCCGAGTGCAGGATTGACCGCACTGGCAGATGTGCGCTGCCAGTTCAGATTGAGCTTGTCCGCCCCCAGGTCGACCGTGCGGATCGTGACGGGTACACCATCCATCTCACGGAAGATCCCCACGTAGGTCTCGAACTGCTCTTCCTCCGAAGGTGGGGTCGTACGGTTCATGTAGAGGAACTCGGTACGATAAAGCCCGACTCCTCGTGCACCGACGCGCCGCACGGAGGCAAAGTCAGCAGTGAGTTCGATGTTGGCCTGAAGTTCTACGGCGATGCCATCCAGTGTGAGGCTTTCCGCCTCGCGAAGCTGGATGAGCTCGGTCTGGTAGCGGCGCTCTTGGCGCTTGCGTTCACGGTAGTAGCGCAGCAGCGCCTCATCCGCCAGCGCAATAAGCACACCCGCGGTACCGTCGATGACGATGGTTTCCCCATCGCGCAACAATCGCCGCAGGTTGGGCAAGCCAACAATCGCAGGTATGCCGAGGCTTCGGGCCAGGATGGCCGTGTGCGCGGTCGGACCCCCGTGTTCGATAGCGAAAGCGGCGATCCCGGCCTGCTGCAACTGCACCGTATCGGCTGGCGTGAGATCCTCGGCGACGATGACCAGCCCATGCAGGTTTTCGCCTTCCTTGTCGTGCGCCACGGGTGCTGCACCAGACAACACGCGCAGAATGCGCTCCACGACGTGCCGGACATCGTCCTGGCGCGTGCGCAGATAGGGATCCTCCATGGCACTGAAGACGCGCATCAGCGCATCCCGCTGCAGTGCCAACGCCCATTCGGCATTGCAGGCGCGCTCGCGGATGAGCCGCACGGGCTCACCCGTGAAGGCCGCGTCGTTCAGCATCATGAGATGCGCGTCGAGGAAAGCACCGATGTCACCCGGGGCATCGGCCGGGATGCGCGTAAGCACCGAACGGATCTGATCGCTGGCCGCGGCAACCGCCGCCCGGAGGCGCTCTACCTCCGTTTCGATCTCGTCCGCCTCTATGCCGCGTTCAGTAGGCTCTGGTGCATCACGCTTGAGCAAGTGCACCGCACCAATGGCGATGCCACGGGAAACACCCAGCCCATGCAGGGCGAGGGTCACTCGCTCTCCCCGAAGCGGTTCTCGACCATCCCGACCAATTCGGCCATCGCCTCCTCGGCGTCGTTACCCTCGATGATGAGCGCGAGTTCGGTGCCCTTTCCGGCGGCTAGCATCATCACGCCCATGATGCTTTTTCCATTCGCCTCCCGACTCCCTCTGGTGAGTCGGATTTCGCTCTCGAAGCGGGAGGCAAGCTGTACGAACCGGGCCGCGGCGCGTGCGTGCAGGCCCAGCTTATTGCAGATGGTAATGGTCCTTGTCAGGCTGCTCATTTGCTGTCGTCCGGTATCAGGAAGATTCCATTGAGGCCGCCACTTTCGGCCTTGGCCGCGAGCTCGACCAAACCGAGCTCAGGATAGTTGAGCACCCGAATCAGCATCGGGAGATTCAGGCCCGTCACAATGCGGATTCTTCCGTTTGGCAACAGACCGGTAGCCACATTGCTGGGTGTCGAGCCGTAAAGATCGGTCAGGACCAGCACCCCGGATCCACTATCGAGCTCGCGCAGATGCTCCCGTGCCCGCGTATCGAGCAGCTCCGGATCGCAGTCTCGCGAGGCGGTGATGAGACGAGTGGGCAAGGGACACTGTCCAAGTGCCGTCGTTGCGCTGTCGAACAACGTCGTGCCAATACCATCGTGAGTGATGATGAGCAGGCCAACTGTCATGCCGTTTCCCGCGCCTCCAATGCTTCGATGTCAGCGTTCACGGTGTGTCACCACGGTACGACGACCGGACACCTCCATGTGCGCCGCGACCTGCTCGACGAGCCATACGGAGCGATGACGCCCGCCGGTACAGCCAATTGCTACCGTGAGGTAACTACGGTCGTCAGCCTCGAAATCCGGCAACCAGTGATCGAGAAAGACGCAGATTGATTCAAGGTAGGCACGCGCGCGGGGGTCTTGATTCAGGAAGGTTGCGACCTCCGGATCCTTGCCCGTGAGATCCCGCAAGGAGGGCTTCCAGTGCGGGTTGGGCAGGAAGCGAGCGTCGAAGACAAAATCGACATCTCCCGGGACTCCGTACTTGAAGCCAAAGGACAGACACTGAAGTGAGAGCTGCCCAGTGGTCCGACCGACGATGCGCAACCGGATGAGTTCACGCAGTTGGTGAATGTGCGTGGTGGTGGTGTCCACCAGAAGATCGGCGGCCTCGGTCAGCGGCTCCAGCAACTGGCGCTCGGCCGCAATGGCTGTAACCAGCGGGCAGCCGTCGGCGAACAGGGGATGCTGGCGCCGGGTCTCCTGAAATCTCTTGAAGAGGGTTTCGTTGGACGCATCAAGAAAAAGTAGCTCGACATCAAGCCCGGATTGTCTCAGCTTGCGCAACTGCTCCGGAAAGGCATGTAACGCTGCCGCCGGATTTCGTGCGTCGATGCCGACGGCTACCCGCGACCAGGTGGGTTGGTCGCTCGTCTGCATGAGTTCTGCGAAACGCGGCAGGAAGTCAAGCGGGAGATTGTCGACACAGTAGAAGCCGGAATCCTCCAGGGCGCGCAGAGCAACTGTCTTGCCGGCACCCGAAAGGCCAGAAACCACGAGCAGGCGCCTGGATGCCTCTTCGGGAGTCATGGTGCTCATCCCTCGGCGCCCGTGCCGCCGACATTCAGCATCAAGTCACGTTGGCGTGCACTGAATGCCTCAGAGCTGTCGTATCCGCTCATCCTGAGGATGTGATTGCGCACGGCACACTCCACCAGCACTGCCAGGTTGCGTCCCGGCCCGACCGGAATCGTGATTTCAGGGATATCGATATCAAGGATCCGACGGCTACTGTGCGACCCGGAAAGACGGTCCAGCTCCCGCAGATGCTCGGTGTCCATGGGCTGCAGTCGGATGATGAAGCGGAGGTACTTGTTGCTCTTGATCGCGCTGTCCCCGAACAACTGCCGCACGTTGATGATGCCTATCCCGCGAACCTCGAGGAAGTCGGACAGGGAACGGGGGCAGCGGCCGTTGATGATATCGGGCGCAATGCGGGAAAACTCCGGTGCATCATCCGCAACCAGACGATGGCCGCGGGTGATGAGTTCCAGCGCAAGTTCGCTCTTGCCAACCCCGGAAGGCCCGGTGAGAAGCACGCCAACGGCGGTCACCTCCATGAACACACCGTGCAACGTGACTACCTCGGAGAGCACGTTGGTGAGGTGGTAGTGGAGGGCATCGATGATGCGATCGCTGGACAGCTCGGAAACGAATAGCGGGATTGCGTACTGGTCGCAGCAGACGCGGAGATTTTCTGGTACCGGCTGGCCCTCCGCCACGATGATGCAGTCGGGCTCGTTCGCGTAGAGCTGCCGCATCGCGTCCTGACGGGAGATGTCACGCAGATTGTCGAGATAGCGTATCTCGGAGAGTCCGAGGATCTGCACCCGGTTGGGATGGATGAGATTCAGATGCCCGACCAGGGACTTGGAGGGCGAAATCTCGATGGCTTCAGGTAGCGACCGACTTGCCTGCATGAGGTCGTCATCGGCATAGGGACGAACCTTTGCGGCGCGCACACCCTCACTGGTGATGGTGCGGTCGCCACCATGGTGTCCGGCAACCCAACCGAGGCCAAGTCGGGCTGCATGCAGGTTGTGCAGTTCGCGCACGGTTATCGAGCGCATTGGGAGTCGACTCGGTTGCGTACTCGCGATCGGGGTGGGAAGGCCGTGGGGGTGTTGGATTTGCTGCTGCCGATACGCCCCGTTGCCATCGGTCGAGCGACGACCGGAGCGACGGCGGGCGAGTTAGTGTCTCATGGCTGCACCCGACTATGGTGAATCGGCAGCGAGCGAGCGACCTCACCCGAGCGGGCGATATTCCATACGCAACGCACAAAACCACGGCTCCGGGCGGCCTGTCATGGGATCTCGGACTACCCTGCACAGCGCCCGGGGTGGCAGGGAGGCCTGCACCCCGGGCGAGCCGCAAGCGACCCTCTACTGATCGACGTGGGCCTTCAGCCCACCTTCGGAACGGTGGTGATCGGAGCGTCGCTCCTTCACTCGACAGACCTGCCGATCGAGCTTGTCGACCAGGAGATCAATCGCCGCATACATATCTTCGGACTCCTGATCCGCATGGATGTCGGCGCCTGTGATGTGGATGGTCGCCTCGGCCTTCTTCCGCTGTTTCTCGACCGAGAGAACGACCCGAACGTTGGTCATGTGATCGAAATGCCGGACAATGCGCTCGAATTTGGCGTTTACGTAGTCCCGAAGGGCATCGGTGATGTCCACGTGGTGTCCGGTCAGATTCACTTGCATGACAATCTCCTGTTGCCGCCGCCATGGACGGCTCTGAACGAGGCGACCCTTGTCCGGTCAGTCACCCCCCTTTGTGCGCCCCATGTGAGGCAGGCACCGTCGGCCCACGGACCTTCATCGAATGAGTCGATGATTTGCCCGCAGGCCGTTTACTGCAAGCCCCCGGAGCAGCCGCTCATGAGAGTCTCTTGCGCTCGTTGGAGGGCGGGATGTTCATGGCCTCGCGGTATTTGGCAACAGTCCGCCGCGCTACCTTGTAACCTTGTTTGTCGAGCAACTCGACGAGCTGACTGTCGCTGAGCGGCTTGCGTCCATCCTCCGCGGAGATGAGTTTGCGGATATGCGCGCGGATGGCGGTTGAGGAGGCCTCCCCACCCTCAGCGGTGCTGACGTGACTCGAGAAGAAATATTTCAGTTCGAAGATACCGCGCGGCGTATGCATGTACTTGCGTGTCGTCACGCGCGAGATGGTTGACTCATGTAGCCCAAGGACTTCGGCAATGTCGTGCAGGACGAGGGGTTTCATGCCCTCTTCGCCGTGTTCGAGAAAGTCTCGCTGACGCTCGACGATGGCCGAAGCCACCCTGAGCAGGGTCTCGCTGCGGCTTTGCAAACTCTTGATGAACCAGCGCGCCTCCTGCAGGTGGTTACGCAGGGAATTGTTGTCGCTGCTGTTGTCGGCACGTCGCACCATGGATGCGTAGTGCCGATTGATGCGCAGGTTGGGCATGGCCTCGGGATTGAGTTCCACCACCCACCGGTCGCGCTGCTTGCGAACGAATACGTCGGCAACCACGTACTCCACTTCCGGCGGCGACAGGTGGCCACCAGGCCGCGGATTGAGCGACTGGATGAGTGAGACCACATTTTGCAGTTGCTCGCGCGTGAGCTTCAGACGACGCATCAACAGGTTGAAATCCCGGGCCGCAAGTTGCGGCAGCCAGTCGCGCACCAACTGCATGGCTTCGCCGCGCCACGGGGTGTCAGGCGGGCGATCGACGAGTTGCAGGAGCAGACACTCGCTCAGGGATCGCGCGCCGACCCCGAGTGGATCGAGGCTCTGCACGAGCTTCAGCATCACCTCCACTTCGTCCATCCCGACCGCTGCACCCAACCCACGGGCAACTGCCTGCTGGATATCCTCGAGTGTCTGCTGGAGGTAACCGTCGGCGTCGATGCCGTCGACGATGGCCTCGGCGATGGCCTGATCACGCGCCGACAGCGGCACGCAGTTCAGTTGCCAACGGAGGTGATCGAGCAAGCCGGGCTCCGCACTCCGCTGAGTCTCGAAATCGCCGTCCTCCCCGGGTGGAGCCGAACCCGCTGGCCCAGCGGCGTCGTAGAGGTCCTCCCAGGCCGTATCCACCGGCAGCTCCGCAGGGATGTCGACGGTGACCCCGGCCTCGACGGCCTCCGCGTCTCCCGGATGCACGTCTCCAGACCCGGCTGTCGCCGTCTCACCGAGCATCGCTTCAGCCGAAGGGGCCGCACCGTACGACTCTTCAGGTGTGACCTGTCCCTGGTACTGGGCCTCAGCGCCGCCACCCCCATCTGCCAGATCCGAGGACGATTCGGCCGTGGCATCCGCGCCTCGCTCCGCGAGATCCTCTCCGCGCACGTCATCCGGGTCATCGGCCCGCTCGAGCATCATGTTCGAGTCGAGTGCCTGCTGGACCTCGAGCTGCAACTCCAGGGAGGAAAGCTGCAACAGGCGGATGGCCTGCTGCAGTTGGGGCGTCATCGTGAGGCTCTGGCCGATGCGCAGTTGCAGTGACTGTTTCATGGTTCTCGGGGCGTTCGTTGAACGGGTTGACCCATCTGGCCAGGACAGTAGCGACAAGCTGAAGCGAGTGTAGCCGATTGACGCGTTTCAACCGCGCGCAGCATGCGCCGCTGGCACGACTTTCGCTTAGCGGCAAAAAGCTAACGCGCTACAGTGCATTGGTGGCAGGAGGCAGCCCCGAATGCGGAGCGGCATTCCGGCGAGGATGACGGCGCATCGCCCTCCGCGCGCCCCTCGTCATTCCCGCGCAGGCGGGAATCCATTCCCTGGGTGGCACCGACACTGGGTCCCGCCTTCGCGGGGACGACGGTTGTGATTGCGCGGGGATAATCTCGCGGGCCCGCTGCTTATCTCAGAGGCGGAAGTCGGCCCCGAGATAGACCTGTCGTACCCGCTCGTCTTCGAGCACCTGCTCCGGCTCGCCCTGCGCAATGATGACCCCCTCATTGACGATGTAGGCACGGTCGCAGATGCCGAGTGTCTCGCGGACATTGTGGTCGGTGATGAGCACTCCGATTCCGGCGTTCTTCAGATGCGCCACGATGCGCTGGATGTCTACCACCGAGATGGGATCGACGCCCGCGAAGGGCTCATCGAGCAGCATGAAGCGGGGGCCCAGGGCCAGCGAGCGGGCGATTTCGACGCGCCGGCGCTCGCCGCCCGAGAGACTCGCGCCCAGCGTGTCCCGGACGTGCGTCACGTGAAACTCATTAAGCAATGCCTCGCGACGGCGCAGACGTTCACGCGCCGTGAGGTTGGGCACGAGCTCGAGCACTGCCTCCAGATTCTGGGCAGTGGTCAGTCGGCGGAAGATCGAGGCCTCCTGGGGCAGGTAGCCAAGCCCAAGGCGAGCGCGGGCGTCCATGGGCAGACCGGAGAGGTCCTGTTGACCCAAGCGGATATGCCCCTGATCCGGAGGCACCAGACCGACGATCATGTAGAAACTGGTGGTCTTGCCGGCCCCGTTCGGGCCGAGCAGGCCGACCACCTCACCCGGGCCAATCTCCAGCGATACGTCACGTACCACCCGGCGGCCGCGGTAGCTCTTCGCAAGATGCTGGGCCGTAAGCCGCAGTGCTCCCGCGCCCTCGAAGAATGCGCTCAGGGCCTGGTCTTCCCGTCCGCAGGTGGGGTGGGGCGGGCGGCGGGCTTGTCAGCCTCGCGCTCGACCTCGGCCCCGGCCGCAGGCTCGCGCCGCGGCGGCAGTACCACCCGCACGCGCTGTCGTGGTGCTGCCGGGTCTGCCACCTTGCCAGCGGCCTTGCCCTCCGGGGCCTTGCGGGCCGTGACGACGTTGCGCGCCGTATCGTAGATGATCTCGTCGCCGGTGAGCAGCTTGCCCTCCTCCTTGAGCTTCGCCTTGCGCTTGAGGTAGACGAGGTTTTCGAGCAGGAAGTACTCGACGCGCAGACCCTCTCCCTCGACGTACTCCTGCTTGCCCTCCGGGAGCTGGCGGAAGGTGGCCGGGGCACCATCCACCAGGATCTCCTTCATCTCGCGCGCCTCGGTGAATCGCACCGTCATCACGTCGCCCGTCACCCGGATACTGCCCTGCACGGCGACCACGTTGCCCTTGTAAACGGCAGTACCGGCGCGCTCGTCGAACTCGGCGAAGTCGGCCTCCACTTCGATGGGCTGGTCGTGGTCGGAGGTGAGGGCAGTGGTCGAAAGCGGCAGGCAGATCCCGACCAGCGCGAGCAGCAGGCCGGCCACGACCGGGCGGGACCGAGGGTAGTTCTCGAGGCGCGAGCGCTTCACTTGGGCGAGGATCTCGTTTGGGGACTGGCCGGGGCAGGGGCCGACGCCCGGGGGCGGTGCAGGCTTCGCACGTTGGACAACAGCCTCAAGCGGTCGTTGGCCAGATCGATCTCGAGGCCGACGCCGAAGCTACTGGTCGCGCCCTTGCGCAGGACCCCGCTGGCATCCGTCTCGGCATAACGGGCACTGCGCAAGGCGCGCAGGTCGCGGGTGATGAACTCCGTCTCGCGCGCACCATCCGGGCCCTCGCGCCAGCCCTCGACCTCGCCGTAGAGCAGGATGACATCCTGCGCCGCGTCCACCCAGGCACGCTCGGCCACGATCTGCCAGTCCGTTTGACCGGCAGTGTAGAAACGCATCCTGGGCCGCACCAGATCGGCACCGCCACCGTCCGAATAGTGGACGAGCAGCGGGGAATCCAGCCGCTCGGCCAGTTCCCCGTCGGGGCCCGTGCGCGTGCGCTCGAAGGACGTGATGGTGTAGTCGGGCTCTCCTGGACGCACGATGGCCTGCCGTTCTGACTCGTCGAGTTCCGAGGACCACCAGGTCGAGAGCACGACGAGCCCCAGCAAGGCGACCGCGATGTAGGCCTGTTGCCGCTGCACCCGTGCCCCTGCTCAGTCCTGACCCAGGCCGAAGCGCGCATGCTGGGCGGCCAGAAGCCCTTGGGCGGCCAGCACCAGTTCAGCCGCGGCGCGCGCGGCACCGGCCCCGCCACCATGGGGTATGACCCAGTGGGCGAGGCGCTGGACCTGCGGATGCGCGTCCGCCGGAGTGAGTGCAAGCCCGACCCGGGCGAGCACCGGCGCATCAGGGAGGTCGTCACCCATGTAGGCGAAGGCTGCATCCGGCAAGCCCGTGGCCGCACGGATGCGCGCGAGCGCCTCGCGCTTGTCGCTCTGGCCCTGATAGATGTGCCGGATGCCGAGGGCGCTCATGCGCTCGGCCACCACCTGAGAGCGCCGACCCGTGATGATGCCGACCTCGATACCGGCCGCCATCAGCATGACCACGCCCTGGCCGTCGCGGGCGTCGAAACACTTGAACTCGGCGCCGTTGTCGCCGAGGAAGAGCCGCCCGTCGGTGAGCGTGCCGTCGACGTCGAAGAGAAACATGCGCACGGCGGCCGCGCGCGGAAAGATGTCGGGCGGCGCGGCGGCGGCCAGCGTATCCAGCAGCCGCTCGTGGACATCCATCACCCCGCTCATACCACACCTGCCCGCAGCAAATCGTGCATGCTGAGTACACCCTCCAGTTGCCCAGACTCGTCCAGGACCAGCAGGGCATTGACCCGCCACTCCTGCATTTGATTCAGCGCCTCGGCGGCCAGGGCGTCGGTGCCGACGCTGCGGCCACCGGGCGTGAGCACGTCCCGCATCGTGAGCACGCGCACATCCTGACCACGATCGATCACCCGGCGCAGATCGCCATCAGTGAAGACCCCAAGCACCTGCCGGGGGTCATTCTCGGCGACGACCACGGTCATGCCGAGGCCCTTCTGCGTCATCTCGAGCAGTCCCTCCACAAGCGATTGACCGGCCCGCACGCGCGGGCATTCAGCGCCGCGGTGCGCGATGTCCCCCACGCGCAGAAGCAGACGCCGACCAAGCGTCCCACCAGGATGCGAGCGGGCGAAGTCGTCCGCCGAGAAGCCGCGCGCATCGAGCAGGGCGACCGCAAGGGCATCTCCCATCACCAGCGCCGCCGTAGTGCTCGCGGTTGGCGCAAGCCCGAGTGGACAGGCCTCGCGATCGACGGACACGTCGAGATTGACGTCGGCAGCACGCGCCAGGGTGGAGTCCGGGCGCCCGGTGAGCGCGATGAGCGGAATACCGAGCCGCTTGACCAGCGGCAACAGCAGCAGGACTTCGCCGGTCTCGCCTGAGTTCGAGAGGGCGAGGGCGACGTCTGCGGCCGTGAGCATGCCGAGGTCCCCATGACTGGCCTCGCCCGGATGGACGAAGAAGGCCGGTGTACCCGTGCTGGCCAGGGTGGCCGCGAGCTTGCCCCCCACGTGACCGGATTTGCCCATTCCGAGCACGACCACCCGCCCGCGACAGGCGAGAATGAGGTGGATCGCGCGCAGAAAATCCGCACTGATCCGCGCCTCGAGCGCCGCGGCGGCGGCCGCCTCGGTGCGAATGACAGCGCGGGCCAGTTCCAGTACGCCGTCTTGGCTGCGGGCTCGAGGGTTCATCAGCAAACCGGATTGTGGTCGCTTCGGGCCCCGCCCGGCAATCGCCGCTGCCCCACCACCGTCCCGAGCGGATGCCGGCGCGCCCGGGCTCCGTGCATACTGCGCGCCGGTGAACACTCCTCTCGAGACGACTTCCGACGCCCGTACCCGCGCCCTCGCCGCGTGGTGTGCCGTCGTCTTGCCTTCGGCTCGCCACCTGCGACCGGCCTCGGATGACGCCAGCTTCCGACGCTACTTCCGCGTCGACAGCGAGGTCGGTCCTCGTGTGCTCCTCGATGCCCCACCCGAGCTCGAACCACTTGCCCCCTGGCTCGAACACTCCGGTCGTCTGGCCAGTGCCGGGGTCCGGGTGCCACGGGTGGATGCCGTGGACGAGCAGCAGGGTTACGTGCTCATGGAGGACTTCGGCGAGCTCGTCTATCTACCGGTGCTCGCCACCGGCGACAACGATCAGCTCTACGACGCGGCACTGCGTACGCTGCTGCGAATGCAACTGCACGCCGAGGCACGGGACCTCCCCGAATATGATCACCAACGGCTGCAGGCCGAGATCGACCTCTTCCCGCACTGGTTGCTGGAACGGCACCTCGGCATGCCCCTCTCGCCGGCGCGCCGGGCGCTCTGGGTACGAGTGTGCAGCCGCCTCATCGGCAACGCGCTCGCGCAACCACAGGTGTACGTCCATCGTGACTACCATTCGCGCAACCTGACCCCGCCCGCCGGGCCGGATGGCGAACCGGGCGTGCTCGACTTCCAGGACGCGCTGCGCGGGCCCATCACCTACGACCTCGCCTCGCTGCTGCGTGACTGCTACGTCGCCTGGCCGGAGGCCTATGTGCGGCGGTTGGCGCTCGACTACCGCGGCCGACTCGTGGCCGCTGGGGCCGTGCCCACCCCAAGCGAGGCGGTGTGGCTGGAATGGTTCGACCTCATGGGCGTGCAACGGCACCTCAAGGCTGCGGGGATCTTCTGCCGCCTCTACCACCGCGACGGTAAGGCCCGCTACCTGGCCGACATCCCGCGCGTGCTGGCCTATCTGGAACGGGTTTGCGCCACCTGCCCAGAACTCGCGGATTTCGCCGGATTCATCGGTGAAGAGGTACTTCCGGCCTGGCGCACCAGCGCCGCGCCCCAACCCGTGTGAAGGCCTTCATCCTCGCCGCCGGTCGCGGTGAGCGCATGCGACCGCTCACCGACCGGGTGCCGAAACCCCTGCTTGCTGTCGGTGGTCGGCCGCTCATCGTCCGACAC
>DNIF01000198.1 GCA_003485715.1 Gammaproteobacteria bacterium | reverse complement strand
CGCCCCTGCCATTGCGCCGGTAACGTTGCCGCGGGGATGCCCAAGCGAGGAACCATGTCAGACCCAATCACCAGTGAGATCGAGGCCGCCGCTTTCCGCCGCCTGGTAGAGCATCTCAGGCAGAACACCGCACTGCAGAACATCGACCTGATGAACCTGGCCGGCTTCTGTCGCAACTGCCTCGCCCGCTGGTATGCGGAGGAGGCCCGGGCGCGTGGCGTGGCCATGGACGAGGGATCGGCGCGGGAGCGCATTTACGGTATGCCCTACGCCGAATGGAAGGCGCGCCATCAGCAGGGTTGATTTAGAGCCACCTGCGGCTGCCGGGCTGAACTGCTGAATCTGCTTGAACTGACCCTCGTCGCTTTCCGGGTAGAACTCACTGCCCAAGCGCGTGCGAATCTCGACCGCCGTAGACTCGCACCAATCGGTAGCCTGCCGCCTCGATACGCGCGAGCATGCCCGACTCCCCGGGCAGATGCAGTGCGCCAACCGCCACGAACTGCCCCCCTTCCGCCAGCAGCGGCAGCAATTCACGCATGAAGGACTCGTTACGGCCGTCGAGCAGCACTGCCCAGTGCCGGGCGAAGGCCGGCTCGAAGTGAATCGGCTCGCGCGCGCGGAGGCTGAGGCTGTCAAGGTCGCCCCGAAGGTAATGGCCGAGGTCCACCTGGAGTTCGCGTGCCATGGTGCCACTCAGGCAGATCGCGTCTACCAGCAAGGTGAGGTGGTCCTCGGCGCTGACGCTTGCGAGTGCCTCGAGCAGCCCCGGCATGGTCTCGAGCGCCCGCACCGGACGCCCGCTGGCGCGGGCCTGGATCTGCAACTTCTCGTCGAGGGTGACACCGCCCGCGCGCGGCGGTGGGCGACCGATGAGGTTGGCTGCCGCCCACGCCGTGAGTCGATCGGCCGCTGCCGGCCCCACACCGAGACGTCCGGCGAGCACTCGGTAAAGACCGGCCAGAGGGTCGCCCAAGGTCTGGAACAGGCCCGGCTGGTCTGCGGGCAGGTGCATGTGGTCGCGATAGGTGGCTTGGGAGGCGGTGTCGAGCAGGACCTCGACCACCAACCCCTCGGCCCGGGCGAAGGCGAGGGCCACCGGAGGCGGCAGGCGTGTCACCTGTGGAAAGTCCACATGCATGGTGCCGTAGATGTGACTGGGCGCCCGGCCGCTGCCGGTCGTATCCTCGATGCGCCACAGCAGTCCCTGACCGAGGCGTGTCTCGGGGGGCAGCGAGGTCGCGGGTTCGGGTCGGACGGGGCAGTCCCGGGCCAGAACGGCGGGCACCGGAAGCAGCAGCGCGACGAAAAGTGAGAGCAGGCAGATGCTGAGGCGCAGGAGGGTCATGGTCCCGGAGTATAGGCCCCACTTCTCAGCGCCCGGCGGGGCGTCGCGCCGGCGCCTTCCTGCCCGACCGGCAACCCGGCAGGACTGGTCCGGGATCGCTCGTGGCGATGCGGTTCACGGGCGGGTACCCTGCGGTCAGGACGACGCTAGACTGATCCGAGTGGAAAATGGCGCATCGCCGGCCGGGGTGACATCCTCCTGGAGGAAGCCTCAGATGGCTATACTACCGGGCTTGAGACATGCCCTTGGCGTTTCTGGGGAA
Organism: Gammaproteobacteria bacterium; assembly: GCA_003485715.1. Taxonomy (GTDB): domain Bacteria; phylum Pseudomonadota; class Gammaproteobacteria; order UBA7966; family UBA7966; genus UBA7966. The sequence goes on along the minus strand of DNIF01000198.1, from coordinate 15,802 downwards.
GCGAATCCCGGGAGGACTTGCACTCGGGCCTCGGCTGCCGGCCTCGCGCCGACTTCTCATCGCCCGTGTCCGTACTGCCCCAGGCCAGAACGCCGAGCCGGGGTCTGGGCGCGGGGAAGCTCTGGCCGGCTCCCGAATGGGCGGGGTGCCGCGTGCTGCCGACGCCATGCCGCATCCGGGTGCCAGTCGAGCAGTTCCCCAACTGGCCTATGGGCGTTCCACTGGCCACTGTGTTCCAACGAATGTTGCCGGGCCGTGCCCGTGCAGGGATTCGGGAGACGGGTCGTGACGCGACCGCGCGATGAGGGCCGGTTGGGTTGCGGGCTCCGCCATCATTCACCGCGGCAGTCATGGTTCCAGCCATGCGGCCGCTCTAGTGCGTTCATCACCAACCCGAGACGGGAAATCATGGGTCCAATGGCCACGATCATCTGCAGTGGGCAGGCGCGTACGGCGCCGCTCACCAAGCGCAACGAAAATCGCTCTCAGCACCGCTCACCTGTACCTTCGGTATCGGGAGGTGCGGTATGAACCGTCGCCCCCCTCAGGCCGGTAAGCGCCGGCGTCGTGGCGCGAATCAGGGCAATCAGGTTGGACCGAGTCTGAACGGTAACGGTGGTCTTGCATCCGATGGCACGACGCATCCGCAGGCAGCTGCTCCCGGGACTGGTCCGGGTGGTGGTGGTGGCGGCGGCGGCGGCCAAATGCGTGTGATTGCGCACCGTGGCCATCGAGCACAGGCACCGGAGAACACGCTGAGATCGCTGCGCGAGGCCATGCGTGTCGGCGCTCGCCACCTCTCCATCGACGTGCAACTCACCGCCGATGGTGTTCCCGTGCTTTTTGCCGACCTGGACCTCGAGCGCATCTGCGGTCGGGACGGGAAGGTCACGGAGATGGCAAGCACTGAATTTCTCACCTTGAAGGCCGCCGAGTCCTGGCGTTTCGGAGGGAATCGCCAGTCTGGTGAGCCCACCGCCACGCTTGCGCAGGCAGTCGAACTGCTGGCGGAGACTCCGGAGGTCTTCCTGTTCGTGGAGGTGAAGGACGGGTCGGTCCATCGGCACGGCGCAAAGGCCGTATACGCGGCCTTGGCTCCGCTGTTACGTCCCCTCGCGGAGCGTATGGCGATTATCTCCTTCGACGAGGATTTTCTGCTGTTCGCGCGCGAGCGTGGTGAATTCCGTTTGGGGGCGGTGCTGCGCGAATGGGAGGAACGGGAGGTGAGCGCCATGCGCATCATTCAACCCGATTACCTCTTCTGTGACGCCCGCGGCCTTCCCGACACCGGTCGCCTGGCCTGGGGTCAGGCCGAGATCGGCGTCTTTGAGGTGGATGAAGCCCGCAAGGCGCAGGAACTCGCGCGTCGGGGCGTCAGCTACGTCGAGACTTTCGTCATTGCCGAGATGTTGCAGCAACTGGCGCGTCTCGGTAACCGGAGTGAGCGTCGGCCGCCAACCCATCGACACGCGACCGCCGAGGGCGGAGTGCCGCGGCGCGAACCGCGTGAAGGTCGTGAGCAGCGTGAGCCGCGCGAGGGTCGTGAACCGCGTGAAGGTCGTGAGCAGCGTGAACCGCGTGAAGGTCGTGAACCGCGTGAAGGTCGTGAACCGCGTGAAGGTCGTGAGCAGCGTGAACCGCGCGAGGGTCGTGAACCGCGTGAACCGCGCGAGGGTCGTGAGCAGCGTGAATCGCGCGAGCCACGTGAGACCCGGGAGGTGCGGCTGGATCAACAGCCACGCGAGGCACCACCGGAGCCCCCACCCGCCCTGACCGTGCCGCAGGAGGATCCGGGCAATACATTGCGGTTGGGACGACGTGAGTCGGTTGCGCCTACCGAAGAGTTTGACGCCTCAGACGACGAGACCTGAACGCGTCACACGGATCCGTTCTGGCAACCCCCGAGCACGCTGCCCGCCTTGCAGCCGGCGTGCTCGCGAGGGACGAACACACCCGGTCAGGTCGTCGGGAGTCCCCGTCCGGCTACGGCCGCGATGCGTGAGCGAACCTCCGCGGCGGGCGCAAGTCCCCGCATCACGGCTTCTGTGAGGTAGCCCATGTCGGTTGCGACCGACTGCATCCGGCCCGTCGCACGACCACCCCGGGCGGCCTCGATCATGAGGTTGAAGGCGAGCAGCCGAGCTTCGGCTGCGGCGTCGAACAAGGCCTGCGACATGGGAACTGCTCCTGAATCGAGGTGGAAACCTTCCGGGCCTCCCTCAGGAAGGCCATCATGTGGAGTAACGGCAATAGACGTCGGGAAGTTGAGTCCCGGCGCATGGGTTTTCGGACCTCCGAGGCCGGTCACGAGGCCCTGCGCGACGGCGCAGTGAGGTCCCGACTCCGAGGGTGAACTCAACGCGCTTTCCCGCAGGCAGCCGAGGTTCGAGCCCTGAGAAACCCATCCTCGACGCGCTCCGGCGAAGTGCCCGTCAGCCCGGTGCCGGTCAGCCCCTCGGCGTCAGTCGCGGCGGAGTCTCTGCCGGCCAAGGGCCCCCACGCCGCCCGCGGCTGGCGGACCCTGAGTCTGCGCGTACGCCTGCTGTTGCTGGTCAACGCGGCCTTCCTCCTGGTTGGCCTTTTTGGGGCCAGTCTTGCGGTGCGTAATGCCCACGACGCCGTCGTGGAGGAGCTCGAATCCTCCATCAAACTCACCCTGGAACTGATCGAGGTCGCGCTGGCGAGTTCTCCGGAGGGCGACCACGGGGCCTTGCTCGAACGCCTGCGCTCCAGCCTTGCGGCCATCGAAGGCACGCGGCATCTGACTCTCTCCATCGAAGGTGGGGCTTCACCGCAGCCTTTGGCCGCTCAGGACAAGCCGCTGGCACCGATCTGGTTTTCCCGCTGGCTGGAGGTCGCACCACTGGAGTACCGCCGGCTCGTGTCGCTGGCCGACGGCACCGAATCCGTGCTCGTCATCCGCGCCGATCCGCGTGACGAGATCGATGAGGCCTGGGCCGACACGCGCGCCCTCATCGTGGTGCTATCGCTGGCCCTGCTGATGGCGGATCTGCTGGTGGTGCTCACCGTGACTCATGCCTTGAAGCCGGTGCAGGAGATCAGACGTGCCCTCGATGCCATCGAACGCGGCGATCTGGCCGCCCGCCTACCGCCCATGCGCTTGCCGGAGCTGGACAGCATAGCGAGACAATTCAATCACATGGCAACTGTTCTTGAGAACTCAAGAGAGGAAAATCGCCGATTGACGAGTCGCAGCCTGTCGATCCAGGAGCGCGAGCGCCGGCATCTCGCCCAGGAACTCCACGACGAGATGGGCCAGAGTCTCAGTGCCATTCGTGCCATCGCCGCGTCCATGGTACGGCGGGCAGGGGAGGCCGATAGCCACACGCGCGACGCCGCCGCCGAGATTGCGCGGATCGGCTCGCACGTGTACGACGTGGCGCGTGGGATGATGCACCGGTTACGTCCCGTGACCCTCGATGAACTCGGCCTGAAGGCGGCCATCGAGACCCTCGTGGACGACTGGAATACCCGATTCGAGGACTGTTTCTGTCGGCTCGTGCTTGGTCCCTTGCCAGAGCGTCTGCCAGACGACCTCGCCATCGGTGCCTACCGCATCGTGCAGGAGGCCCTGACCAACGTGGTCAAGCACGCGCGTGCCACGGAGGTCGAGGTTGCGGTTGGCTACCGGTCGACCCGGCCGGGTGCCGGCGTGCTCGAACTGCGCGTGCGGGACAACGGTCGGGGCCTTTCCCAGGGTGTTCTGGCGGGGGAGGGCGGACTTGGGCTGCGAGGCATGCGGGAGCGGGCGGAGGTGGCCGGCGGCCAGTTTCGTATCGTCCAGCCGGCGGCGGGTGGGCTTGTGATCGAGGTTGAACTGCCGTTCGAGGAGGCCAGGTAGACATGAGCGAAACGACGACCATCCGCATCCTGATGGTGGACGACCATGCCGTGGTGCGTGCGGGCTATCGCAGTCTGCTTACGAGCGCCGGCGACATCAGCGTCATCGGTGAGGCATCGAGCGGTGAGTCCGGTTGCCGCCTGTTCACCCAGTTGCAGCCAGACATCGTGGTGATGGACCTTTCCCTACCCGGGATCGGCGGCCTCGAATGCATCCGCCGCATCGTCGCGCGCGACCCGGCGGCTCGCATCCTGGTGTTTTCCATGCACGAGGACACGGTCTTCGTCGAGCAGGCGTTACAGGCGGGGGCCTGCGGCTACATCACCAAGCGCGCCGCGCCGGAGGAGTTGGTCACCGCCGTGCGACAGGTGGCGAGTGGGCGGGTGTATCTGGAATCGGAGATCGCCCAACGGCTGGCGTTCCAGAAGGCGCGCGGCAAGGCGAGTCCACTCTCCACACTCTCGCCGCGGGAGTTCGAGATCTTCTGCCTCCTCGCCCAGGGCGAGAGCGCGAGCGACATCGCCGGCAAGCTGTCGCTCTCCTATAAGACGGTGGCCAACTACAGCACCCAGATCAAGTCCAAGCTCGAGGTGGGTTCGGTCACCGAACTCGCCCGGCTGGCGATCCGAAGCGGGCTGGTTCAAGCCTGAAGGATCCTCCTCATCTCGGCCGCGAATGCGGTTTTTCTCGTCCAATCAGGTAGTTCCACCGGGAAAGTCCGCCAGCCCGCCATCCCGGCCGACACTGAGCACTCGTCGGGGGCCGGCCGGTCTAGCGTAGGCGGACGGTACGGGTGCTGCCTGGGCTGGCGCATCCTGCTGGCCCCCGCGCCCGTTGCCCGCCGCTTCGGAACCGATGGCGCTGTCGCTTGTCTTGGTCAGCTGATTCGTTGATATGCCTTGCCGGGTGCCGCGAGCTGCCCAGGAGGTGAGCCTGTCGTGCCCCCGTGGGGTCCGCCATCTCGCCCCGCCGTCCAGTTTTCTTGCGCTCGCTCAATTTTCCGGCTGCTGCGGACAGAACTCTACCGGGGGCGCAGGGCTCCACTCTCGCGCTGCTCCCCCCTCAAGCCCCGGGTGACCACCTCATGACGAGTGCCATGCTGAAAGCGAAAAACATCAAGGAAACCCGCTTTGATAACGTTGCCCGTCTGGATTCGCCCGAAGCGAGAGCGGCCTACCTCGATGCGCGGCTCCGGGACAGTCCAGATGATGTAGCCAGCATCGCGCACGCCTTGGGCGAGATTGCCCGAGCCCGCGGCATGGCCCAGGTGGCCCGTGATGCCGGTCTCAGCCGAGAAAGCCTTTATCGCTCGCTGAGCGCAAACGGGAATCCCAGTCTGAGCACCATACTCAAGGTTGCTCGGGCCCTGGGCATGCGCCTGTATCTCGGTCCAGCCTGAGCTCGGCCAAACGCGTTCCGGGCACATACTTGGAGCGCCGCTTGGCCCCCCGAACCCCACTCGACCGGGGGGCTGTCGCCTGCAGCTAAGCTGCGGGCGTCGCTTGTACTGCCGCTTACCCTGATGAAGCGTTAAGCTTCCGGCCCATGCACGCCCGGCAGCTGAGCTTGAGGATAACGGACGGTCAACGCCGGGGAACCCGTCTTTGCGGCGGAAACAAACCGACGGCGACCCCGTTTTGGGGGGGGCGATGACCATCCTGGTCACCGGTGGTGCCGGCTTCATCGGTTCGAATTTCGTCATCGACTGGCTGGCCGGCCACGATGAAGCGCTGGTCAACCTCGACGCCCTCACTTACGCCGGCAACCTGGCCAATCTGGACGGGCTTCGCGGGGATCCACGCCACCGCTTCGTGCACGGCGACATCCGTGATCGAGCACTCGTGGAGCGCCTGCTCGGCGAACACCGACCCAGAGCCGTGTTGCACTTCGCCGCAGAGAGTCACGTGGATCGTTCGATCCATGGCCCCGAGGCCTTCTTCGATACGAATGTCACTGGAACCTTGCGGCTGCTCGAGGCCGTGACCGGCTACTGGCGTGCCCTCGAGGAGGCCGAGCGCAATGCCTTCTGTTTCCTGCACGTGTCGACCGATGAGGTCTTCGGCACGCTGGGCCCCGAGGACGCGGCGTTCACGGAAACCAATCGCTACCTCCCCAACAGCCCCTATGCCGCGAGCAAGGCGGCCTCGGATCATCTGGCACGCGCCTGGCACCACACCTACGGGTTGCCGGTAGTCACCACCAATTGTTCGAACAACTACGGCCCCTATCAGTTTCCCGAGAAGCTCATTCCGCTTTGCATCCACCGTGCCCTGGCGGGTGAGCCGCTGCCGGTCTACGGCGATGGTCTGCAGGTGCGTGACTGGCTCTATGTTTCTGATCACTGCGCGGCGATCCGCACCGTGCTGGCGGCTGCTCGCATCGGTGAGACCTGGAACATCGGCGGGCACAACGAGCTCACCAACCTGGAAGTGGTACACACGCTGTGTGCGCTGCTGGACGAACTCCGTCCACGCGCCGACGGGCTCCCCTACGCCTGTCAGATCACCCACGTCCGGGATCGTCCCGGCCATGACCGCCGTTATGCCATCGATGCGTCGAAGCTCGCACGCGAGTTGGGCTGGTCCCCCGCAGAGACCTTCGCCAGCGGGATCCGCAGGACGGTCGCCTGGTATCTCGCGCATGAGGTGTGGGTGAGGGATGTGACCAGCGGGGCCTATCGCGAGTGGCTCGGGAGGCATTACGCGTGAGGGTGCTGCTCCTGGGGGCCGGTGGCCAGATCGGACGCGAACTGCAACGTGCGCTCGCGCCGGTCGCGACGGTTACGGCCCTCGGTCGCGCCCAGGTCGATTTTACCGATCCCATTGCGCTGGCCGCATGCCTTGCCAGCATCGAGGCCGATTTCATAGTCAATGCGGCGGCTTACACTGCGGTCGATCGTGCGGAAGAGGAGCCGGCCCTGGCCTTTGCCGTGAACGCCGAAGCGGTTGCCGTACTCGCAGAGCGGGCGCGCGAACTCGACGCCTGGCTGGTTCATTACTCCACCGACTACGTCTTCGACGGTCGTTCCACCGAGGCCTATGGCGAAGATGATGCGCCGAACCCCCTTGGCGTCTATGCGCGCTCGAAGCGGGCGGGTGAGGAGGCCCTCGTTGCCAGTGGATGCCGCTTCCTCTGCCTGCGGACGGCGTGGATTTATGCGGCTCACGGCAACAACTTCCTGCGCACCATGCTGCGTATCGCGCGCACGCGCGACACGCTGCGGGTGGTGGACGATCAGTTCGGCGCGCCGACGGGGGCGGACCTCGTCGCTGATGTCACCGCGCATGCGCTGGTGACCCTGCGGCGGCCGGGTCTCTCGGCGGATCGCCTGGCGGGCTTCTATCATCTCGCGGCCGGAGGCTCGACCAGCTGGTTCGACTACGCCTGTTATCTGCTCGCCCAAGCCGAATCCGCCGGTGTTCCCTTGCGCGTGTCGCCCGCTGCCGTCGAGCCCATCTCCACGACTGAATACCGTGCCGCCGCGCCTCGCCCTGCCTGCTCGCTACTGAATACCGACCGCATTCGCGCGACCTTCCAGCTCGCACTGCCTGATTGGCAACCCGGCGTGGCCCGTACCGTGCGCCTACTCGCGGAGTGTTGCCCGTGACGCATACGATGGCCGTGTCGGTAGCGACGGGGAACCTGCGGCGAGGGAGGCGGTACCCATGAAGCGCAAGGGGATCATCCTCGCGGGCGGTTCCGGCACGCGGCTGCACCCGGCTACCCTGGCGGTTTCCAAGCAGCTCCTGCCGGTCTACGACAAACCCATGGTGTACTACCCGCTCTCGACCCTGATGCTGGCCGGGCTGCGCGAGGTGTTGCTCATCTCCACACCCCAGGACACGCCCCGCTTCCGGCAACTGCTGGGCGATGGCGCGCAGTGGGGCATGCAGATCGAGTACGCCGTGCAGCCCTCACCGGATGGTCTGGCGCAGGCGCTCATCATCGGCGAGTCCTTCCTTGACGGTGCCGGTTGTGTGCTCATCCTCGGTGACAACCTCTTCTACGGGGCCAATCTGCCCGTGCTGCTGAAGGAGGCGCTGGCGCGGGATGCTGGCGCCACGGTCTTTGCCTACCGGGTGCAAGACCCGGAGCGCTATGGCGTGGTCGATTTCGACGCAGCGGGTCGTGTCATTTCCATCGAGGAGAAGCCCGCACAACCCCGCTCGAACTTTGCCGTCACCGGCCTCTACTTCTACGATGGTGCGGCCCCCGGCCTGGCCCGGGCGCTGGAACCATCGCCCCGGGGTGAACTCGAGATCACCGATCTCAACATGCGTTATCTCGCCGCCGGCGGCCTGCATGTGGCACTCATGGGTCGCGGCTACGCCTGGCTTGATACCGGCACGCACGATTCGTTATTGGATGCCGGCCAGTTCATCGCCACCATCGAGAACCGTCAGGGCGTCAAGGTCGCGTGCCCGGAGGAGATCGCCTGGCGTTCGGGCTGGATCGATACGGAGGCCCTGCTGCGGATGGCGACCCCGCTGGCCAAGACCGGTTATGGCCGTTACCTGCAGCGTCTGGCGGAAGAATCGAGGTTCCCGTGAGAGTGGGGCGACTCGCCATTCCGGGTCTCGTCGTCGTCACGCCGAAGGTGTTTGGTGATGCACGTGGATTCTTCATGGAGAGCTTCAATCAGCGCGCCTTCAATGAGGCCGTAGGTGGCGAGTGGCAGTTCGTGCAGGACAACCACTCGCGCTCGGCCCGTGGCGTGCTGCGCGGCCTGCACTTTCAGGTCCCGCCCGACGCCCAGGGCAAACTGGTACGGGTGACGAGTGGCGAGGTCTTCGACGTGGCCGTGGATCTGCGCCCCGATTCACCCACCCGTGGTCGCTGGGTTGGCCGGCATCTGAGCGGCGAGAACCACGAGCAGCTATTCATCCCGCCGGGACTCGCCCATGGCTTTCTGGTGTTGAGCGAGAGTGCAGATTTCCTCTACAAGACCACCGCGTACTACGCCCCCGCGAGCGAACGTTGTATCGCCTGGAACGATCCGGATCTGGCGATCGACTGGCCGTTGGCCGGCCTCACTCCGCAAGTGTCCGATAAGGACGCGGCGGGCGTAGCCTGGCGGGAGGTAGCTGGCGAGGCCAGATGAGTGACCGACTTCCAGCCCTGGTGATTGCCCGCGATGGTCGGGCCGGTCCTTGCGTTAGACTGCGCGCGCCCGCCGTCCTTCTCTTTTCCCGTCGATTCAACCGCAACGACCGAGAGCCCACATGAACTTCCTGCCCGTGATCCTCGCCGGTGGCGGTGGTACCCGCCTGTGGCCGCTGTCCCGTGAACTCTACCCGAAGCAGTTCCTGGCGCTGGTCGGCGAGCGTTCGTTGCTCCAGGACACGGTGGAGCGGGGCAGACTGCTGAACGATGCTGCAACACCGCTGGTAGTGTGCAACGAGGAACACCGCTTCATGGTGGCCGAGCAGTTGCGCGCGCTGGGTGTGACCGGCAGCCGCATCGTGCTGGAGCCTGTGGGGCGCAACACGGCACCGGCACTCACGGCCGCCGCACTGGTGGCGCGGGCGGACGGTAACGATCCGGTGCTGGTCATGATGCCGGCTGACCACGTAGTGAAGGATGCAGCGTCCTTCTGCACTGCCATGCAGCGGGCGCTGCCGCTCGCCGAGGCCGGGCGTATCGTCACTTTCGGTATCGTCCCGACGAGCCCCGAAACGGGTTACGGCTACATCGAGGTCGGTGCCCGACTCGACGCCGCCCCCGGTCCTGCGGCCCATGCCATCGCGGGCTTTCGCGAAAAGCCGGATGCCGTCACGGCCGCAGCTTACGTGGCCGCGGGTAGCTATCTGTGGAACAGCGGAATTTTCATGGTGCGAGCCTCGGCATGGCTGGCCGCCCTTGGTCGCCTGCAGCCCGCCATGCTCGCCGCCGTCGAGGCCGCGCACGCAGCGGCGGGCGTGGACGCCGACTTCGTGCGTCTGGACAAGGCCGCCTTTACCGCCAGCCCCAGTGATTCGATCGACTACGCCGTGATGGAGCACCTTGCCCCCGAAGAGGGCGCGGTAGTGGCCCTCGATGCCGAGTGGTCCGACGTCGGTGCCTGGTCGAGCCTGTGGGAGATCGCATCGCGCGACGCGGGCGGTAACGCAACCCGCGGCGACGTCTGCGCGGTGGATTGCACCGACAGCATGATCGTGGCCGAACACCGTTTCGTTGCCACCCTGGGTTGCGATGACATGGTCGTAGTGGAGACTGCCGATGCCGTACTCGTCGCACCCAAGGCGCGGGCGCAGGAGGTAAAGAAGGTGGTGGAGTGGCTGAAAAGCCGGGGCCGTGACGAGCGGCTCACCCATCGCTGCGTCTACCGGCCCTGGGGCAGCTACGAGGGCATCGACATCGGCGATCGCTTTCAGGTCAAGCGCATCACGGTGAAGCCTGGCGGCAAACTCTCCCTGCAGATGCACCATCATCGCGCCGAGCACTGGATTGTCGTTTCCGGCACGGCGCAGGTCACCAAGGGCGATGAGGTCTTCCTGCTCACCGAAAACCAGTCCACCTTCATTCCGCTCGGTGTGCGTCACCGGCTGGAAAACCCGGGCACCATTCCGCTCGAACTCATCGAGGTGCAGTCTGGCAGCTATCTCGGTGAGGACGACATCGTGCGTTTCCAGGATGTCTATAACCGCGCCTGAGGTGGGTTGGCGGAACCGCCGGTGGGGAGTCGCGAACGTTCGCCTCCTCGCCGGATTGACCCTCCAGCCATCCCAACCTATGTTTCGGCATAGGCTGGCTGAGGGGTGCGCCGAATGAGCGACTCGATTCGCCACGTCAGGCTCTTCCGGAACGGCCGCAATCAGGCGCTTCGCATCCCGCGAGAGTTCGAATTCCAGGGCGACGAGGCCCTCCTGCACAAGGAAGATGATCGACTGATCGTCGAGCCGATCTGCACGGGACATCTCCTCGAACTGCTCGACACGCTCGAACCCATCGAAGACGACTTCCCGGATGTCGATGTCGTCACCGCGAACGTGCAGGCGTTCTCCCGAGTGCCCTCACTCGCTGTCGAGAACTGGCTCGCGTCGTGATGGTCCTCGGCACCTCCGCCCACGCCCATACCAAGGCGCACCTCGGCTCGGCCGCGCTGAGCGGTGAGATGCCGGTCTGGTGCCGTCCCCTGTTAGCCTGAGGCCATGCATGTCCTGCTTACCGGGGCCGGCGGATTCGTCGGGCAGCCACTCACGAGGCATCTGCACGCTGCCGGGCATCGCGTCACGGCGCTGCTGCGCCGGCCGCTGCCTGGCTTCGAGAGCGGTGCAGGGCTTGCGGTGCGCGCAGTGCCCGATCTGCTGCGCCCTGATCCTGCGCTTTTCGAGGATGTGGACGCGGTCGTGCATCTGGCCGCGCGCACGCATGCCGCTGCACAGGCCAGCGCGGAAATCTCCCTCTTCGTGCGGGATAACGTCGCGGTAAGTCTGGCGCTCGCCACGGCGGCCCAGTCGGCAGGGGTCCGCCGCTTCGTCCTCGTGAGTAGTGCAAAGGTCTACGGTAACAGCTCACCCAATGACTGCGGCGGCTCGCCACACCGCCACGCCGAAGTCGATGCGGCCTGTCCCGAGGACGCTTATGGGGCCAGCAAGCTCGCTGCCGAGTTGCTGCTCGAGGAAGTCTGCCTCGGGCACGACATGTCCCTCGCCGTGGTGCGGCCGCCGCTGGTGATCGGTGCCGGTGTGAAGGGCAACCTGGCGACCTTGTGCAGGGTTCTGGAGCGTGGCCTGCCCTTGCCGCTGGCCACCATCGAAAATCGGCGCAGTCTGGTGAGCCTCGAATGTCTGGTCTGGTTGCTTGCGCATCTTGCTACTGGAGCGCAAGCCCGGACGGGTTGCTGGAATGTGACGGATCTGGAGTTCAGCACACCGGGACTGTTGCGGGCACTGGGCGAAGCCGGCGGACACCCCGCCCGACTCCTGCGCTGTTCCCCCGCCTTGCTCACGCGCGCCTGCCGCTGGTTGCGACGCCCCGGGCTCGCTGACCGGCTGCTGGCGTCGCTGGTACTCGACGATTCCCGCTTCCGCGCCGACTTTCCCGACTGCCCGGTGACCGACAGTGCTGCCACCCTGCGCGATGTCTGGCGGTCGGTGAACGCCGACCCGGCGTACCGATGAGCCTTGCCGCGACCATCTCGGTAGTCGTGTTTGGCTTCGTGCTGCTGGCGACGGTGTGTGCGCGGGTGAGTAGCTGGCTCGCGCACTGGCTCAGTGCACGTGGCGTTCTCGATCACCCGAATGCACGCAGCCTGCATGCGCGTCCCACGCCGCGTGGGGGAGGGCTGGTCGTCGTCGCGGCAGTGATCGCCAGCCTGCCCCCTGCCGTTCTGTTTCTCGGGCTTGCCCTCTCGCATGCAGTGGCCCTGTTGCTGCTGGTGGGAGGTTCCTCGCTTCTCGGTTGGCTGGATGACCGCCACGGGCTTGCGGCCCGCTTGCGCCTGACCGTGCAGTTGATCCTGGCGATTCTCATCCTGTGGCCGCTCGGGATCCTGCCGCAACCGGCGCAGGGTGAACTCGAGGCGTGGCTGCTCGCCGTGGCCGTGATCGCCGGCTGCGTGTGGCTGACCAACCTCTACAACTTCATGGATGGTGCGGATGGACTTGCCGGAACCCAGGGCGCGGGTGCCGGGGTCGCAGCCGCCTTGTTGCTCTGGCAGGTTGGGGCGCCGGGGCTTGCTCTGGTGGCGGGTGCGCTGGCCGCCGGCAGCCTGGGTTTCCTCTGGGTCAACTGGCCACCGGCCCGTTTGTTCATGGGTGACGTCGGCAGCTACTGCCTCGGTAGCGCGTGGGCGGGGCTTGCGCTGATTGCCGCACTGACGACGCCCCTGCCGCTGGCGCTGTGGCTCGTGTTGCTCGCACCCTTCGTGCTCGATGCCACCTTGACACTCGTCACTCGGGTGCTGCGCGGGCACTCGCCATTCCAGGCGCATCGCGGCCACACCTACCAGCGACTGCTGCTGGCCGGCGTGTCTTTGCGTGTGCTCCTGACCGGGTTCATCGGGGTGCAGCTTGCGGTGCTTTGGCCAACGGCTTGGTGGATGGCTGCGCATCCCGCTGACGCGCCGCTTGCGGGTATGGCCGTGCTGTCGGGGGGCGTGCTCGTCTGGCTCGGCCTGCGTTGGCACGCCGCACGATGCGGGACCTCCCCGATCGGCCCGGAGCGCGATCCGGGCGGGGCCTGAAATCCGGGGCTGACCGGCGTACGCGCAATCAGCAGGCCTATGGCTGGTACCCCGATGCCGTCCACACCGGGGTACCATGGCGGACATGCCGAATTCACCCTTGAGCCTGCGTACGCTGGTCATCCTGCACGACCTTCTGATGTCCGCCCTGGCCTGGCAGGCAGCGTGGTTCGTGCGCTTCAATCTGACCCTGCCGCACGAGCCGTACTGGTCCATGCATCTCGCGACACTGCCGGTGGCGGTGCTCCTGCAGGGGCTGGTCAACTGGCGCCTGCGCCTCTATCGCGGCGTCTGGCGTTTCGCCAGCCTGCCCGACCTTGCCAACATCGTGCGCGCGGCGCTCATCGGCACGGTGCTCCTGGTGTTGTCGCTCTTTCTCGTGATGCGGCTCGAGGACTTCCCCCGTTCGCTGCCGCTCATCTACCCGATCTTCCTGGTGGTAGCGCTCAGTGGTCCGCGACTGGCCTGGCGGCTTTACAAGGACCACGCGCTGGGGCTGCCGGTCACCCAGCCGGGCGCGCAGCGCGTCGTGGTGGTGGGCGCTGGGCGTACCGGGGCATCACTTGTGCGCGAGCTGCTGCACAGCCCGGCACATGCCGCTGTGGGTTTCATAGATGACCGCCCGGATCTGCAACGTCAGCGTATTCATGGCGTGCCCGTCCTTGGTCGCGTGGATGAATTGCCCGCCATCTGTGAGCGGGTGGAGGCCGATGCATTGCTCATCGCCGTACCGGCGGCCACCAGCCCGCAGATGCAGCGCATCGTGCGCGCCTGTGAGGCGAGTGGGCTGCCCTTCCGCACCCTGCCGAAGCTCGCGGATCTGGTCAACGGTGCTTCCGGTTCACTGGCGGAACTGCGTGATGTGGCGATCGAGGATCTACTTGGTCGGGAGCAGGTCAGGCTGGACCGGCACGCCATCGACGCCCGTCTCGGTGGGCGCGTGGTGCTGGTCACGGGCGGAGGGGGGTCCATCGGGCTTGAACTCTGCCGTCAGCTCCTTGCCTCGGCCCCCGCACGTCTGGTCCTCTGTGACCAGTGCGAATTGAACCTCTTCGAGGCGGAGCGTGATCTGAGACGCAGCACGGCGTCCGGCACGGAGCTGCACTGCGTGGTGGCGGATGTCTGCGATGAAGAAGGGATGCGCAGTCTCTTCGAGCAGCATCGACCGACCTTCGTCTACCACGCAGCGGCCTACAAGCACGTGCCCATCATGGAGCGACAGGCACGCGAGGCGGTGCGCAACAACGTGCTCGGTACCGCCGTGGTCATGCGCGCTGCGGCCGCGGTCGGCTGCGAGACCTTCGTGCTCATATCTTCGGACAAGGCGGTCCGACCCTCCAGCGTCATGGGAGCGACCAAGCGACTGGCGGAGATGCTGTGTGAGGGTGCACAGATGCGTGGGGCAAGCGGTGCCGATGCCGCCGCTGGCCTCAGCACGGGCATGCGGCATGTGGTCGTGCGCTTTGGCAACGTCCTGCGGTCTACCGGCAGTGTGGTGCCCATCTTCGAGCGGCAGATCGCCAAGGGCGGGCCGCTCACACTCACGCACCCGGACATGACCCGTTATTTCATGAGCATTCCCGAGGCTGCCCAGCTCATCGTGCAGGCGAGCGTCATCGGCAGCGGTGGCGAGATCTTCGTGCTCGACATGGGTGAACCGGTGCGCATCGCGGATCTCGCCGAACAGATGATTCGCCTGGCGGGCAAGCGCCCCAACGTGGATATCCGTATCGAGGTCACGGGGCTGCGTCCCGGCGAGAAGCTGACCGAGGAACTCTTCTATTCCGACGAAACGGTGCTGCCCACCGTGCACCCCAAGATCCGCCAGGCGCGCGCGCGGCCTATCGATGTCGCGCGTCTGGAGTCAGAGCTTGCCGCCCTCGAGGAGGCCTGTGCCGGTGCCGACGAGACGGCCGTGCGACGGCTACTGCTGGCAGCGGTGCCGGAATACTCGGGCGGCGGCGACGTGGTCGCCGACGTGATACCTTTCCGCCGCCGCGGCGCGCCCTGAGACGCGTCCCTCTCGCCCGCATTCCTCCGAACGAGACCGGTCATGACCCAAACCGTACGCAAGGCCGTTTTCCCCGTCGCCGGCCTCGGCACACGCTTCCTTCCGGCCACCAAGGCCAACCCGAAGGAGATGCTGCCGGTGGTCGATAAACCTCTCATCCAGTACGCCGCCGAAGAAGCGGTGGCGGCCGGGATGACCGAACTGATCTTCGTGACGGGCCGCAACAAGCGCTCCATCCCGGATCATTTCGACAAGGCCTATGAGCTCGAGGTAGAGCTGGAGAAGGCCAACAAGCTGAAGATGCTCGACCTCGTGCGCAACATCCTGCCGCCGCACGTGAAGTGCATCTATATCCGTCAGGCCGAGCCGCTTGGGCTGGGTCACGCAGTGCTGTGCGCGCAGCCAGTGGTGGGCAACGAGCCCTTCGCCGTCATCCTGGCCGATGACCTCATCGCCGGCAGCGGGCGTCACTGTCTCGAGCAGATGGTGGAGGTCTACAACTACCATCGCTGCGGGGTGATCGCGGTAGAGAACGTGCCGCGCGAGGAGACCAACCGCTACGGTATCGTCGAGGTGCAGTCCATCGGTCAGGACGTCGGCCAGATCCGCAGCATCGTCGAGAAGCCACGCCCGGAGGATGCCCCGTCGACGCTCGCCGTGGTGGGTCGCTACATCCTCCCGGGTGCCATCATGGGGATCCTGGAGAACACGCCGCGCGGTGCCGGCAACGAGATCCAGCTCA
>DNIF01000199.1:29459-29891 GCA_003485715.1 Gammaproteobacteria bacterium | reverse complement strand
ACGTTGACCAGCCATTACCGCATGAGGTGGGGCGGGGGGCTGCCGGTGGGGCGGGCGCGAGGCTCATCCCCGATCGGAAGGCCGGGGCCGGCAGCAAGGTGGAGGTTCAGGTGCCCCTGTCGGGCGCGGCGACCACCAGGCTCTGTCCCACAGTCAGCTGCGACTTGCGCCCGATACCATTCCAGAGCTGGAGGTCTTCCACCCGCACATCGAAGCGGCGCGCAATGGTCCAGAGCGAATCACCGGCACGCACGACGTACTTTTGCGCCGGCTTCGGCTCCGCGCTCTTCCGAACATCTGCTGCGGTCTGCGCGGACGCACGTTGTGTTCCCTTGGCGGCTCGGTCGGAGGAGGGGCCGCTTGCCGGTTCCGCCTTTGCAACCACGAGTTTCTGCCCGGGTGCAAGCACAGCCGAGCGGGCCAGGCCGTTGA
>DNIF01000199.1:14263-29139 GCA_003485715.1 Gammaproteobacteria bacterium | reverse complement strand
GCCGAGCGGGCCAGGCCGTTGAGCGCCGCGAGGTCCTCGATCGGCATCTGGTAGCGACGTGATACATGCCACAAGGTGTCGCCGCGGGCCACCGTGTGCAGACGCGCCTCGGCGGGTACCCCACGTTTGCCTCCGCGGAAGCCCTGGGAGGCGACGCGTGTCTCGACTGCAGGCGAGCGGGCCTTGCTGCCCGTGGCTGGGATGAACAAGCGCTGCCCAGCGCGGATGGTGTTCCCGACCAGCCCGTTAGCGCGTCGGATCTGGGCCGCGTTCACGCCGAAGCGCCCGGCAATGCCGCCCAGCGTGTCGCCTTTGCGGACGCGGTAACTGTCCCGGGCAGGCGTCTCCTCGCGCTCTTCGACAGCGGCTACCGCCACCTTCGCAACAGACAGCGAGTCCATGTGGGAAAGCAGCGCCGGGACATGAGTCACCGGTACGGCGATGGCGTGTGAACCACCACCAGTTACGCCGCGATGGTAGCCCGGGTTCAGGCGTTCGAGTTCGGCCGGCTTGAGCCCTAGTTGCTGGGCGACGTCGTCCAGGCGGACGTCCCGCGGGACTTCCACGGCGGCGAAGTAAGGACGATTCGGCAGCGGCTCTAGGCTGAGCGCGTATCGCTTCGGGTCCTTGAGCATGCGCACGACCGCAAGCAGGCGTGGGACGTAGGCGCGAGTCTCGCGCGGCACCTTGAGCGACCAGTAGTCGGTCGGTCGTCCGGCCTCGCGGTTGGCCTCGATGGCGCGCTCCACGTTGCGCTCACCCCAATTGTACGCCGCGAGGGTAAGCGGCCAGTCGCCCCCGAAGCGGGCATTCAGTTCACTCAGGTAATCCAGGGCCGCCTCGGTGGAGGCGACCACGTCACGCCGGCCGTCGTAGCGCCCGTTCTGAGGCAGACCGAAGCGTTTGCCGGTTGCCGGAATGAATTGCCAGAGGCCGGACGCCTTGGCTCGGGAGTAAGCGGTCGGCTGGAAGGCGCTCTCGACCACGGGCAGCAATGCCAGCTCCAGTGGCAGGCCGCGGCGGTCGAGCCGCTCGACGATGTGGTGCAGATAGGGGCGACCCCGTTCGAGCGCGCGCCGGACGAAGTCGCCGTTGCCGCTGTAGAAGGCCAGCTCGCCGGCCACGCCCTCGTCCGGGCCTGGGTCCAGACGGAAGCCGGCACGCAGGCGTTCCCAAAGGTCAGCGTGCGTCCCCTCGACCCGGAAAGGCTCTTCCACGATCGGTCGCGCTGGCCTGGTATCCCGTTGCAGACGCGCGGGTTCGGAGTGCTCAAGCGCCTCGCGGGCCAGACTTGTGGCTGCCGCGCCGTCCCGCTCATGGAGGGCGGTTAGCTGGGCACAGCCGGAGAGGAGCGCCGCGAGAAATGCGGCTGCAGCGTAGGCGAGGCCGTTCATGGGCGGATGGTATGGACGCCGGCCCGCCGCGGTCAACCCGGCCGGAAACAGCGTGTTGTCGCCCAGAGACGTTCAGCCGGCGGGCCGTCCCCGCATCCGGGTCCGCGCTCCCAAGCAGGCGATGGTCACTCGGAGGGAGGCGTGAAGGCGTCTTTCCAGGCGCGCAGAGTGGCGAAGACGGCCACCTCGTCCGGCAACGTCCGGCCGGCGCGGGCCTCGGCCGCTGCACGTACCTCGGCGTGTCCGGTGCGCAGGAAAGGGTTCACCGCGCACTCCTCGGCGATGGTTGTCGGCAGGCTGGAAGACCCCGCATCGAGGCGCCGCCGAGCGCGTGCGACCGCAGCAGGCAGGGCCGGGTTGTGCGGTTCGACGACAGCGGCGAAGGCCAGATTGGCCAACGTGTATTCGTGACCGCATAGCACCTGCAATTCAGTCGGCAGTGCCGCCAGTCGCTGCAAAGAGGCGTGCATCGCCGCCGGCGTGCCCTCGAAGAGGCGGCCGCAACCGGCGGCGAAGAGGGTGTCACCGGTGCAGACGAAACCAGGTCCCAGCCAGGCGAGTGCCCCGAGTGTGTGCCCGGGTACGGCGATGGCCTCGAGGAGCAGTGCACCGTCCAACAGGGTTACGCGCTCGCCGCCCGCGACCGCCCGATCGCAGGGGCTGATGAGCTCGCCTGCGGGCGCAAGCACCGGCGCCCCCGTCTCGGCCCGCAGACGGGCCAGACCAGCGGTGTGATCGCGGTGGTGGTGGGTCACGACCTGTGCAACGAGGCGGGCCCCTTGCGCGCTGAGCCAGTCGAGTACGGGCTCTGCGTCGCCGGGATCCACCACCACGACGCGCGGATCGCCCCGGATGCCGATCACCCAGGCGTAGTTGTCGCGCAGGATGGGGATGGGATGGATCGAGAAGTGCGTGTGATTCGGCATGTGGGTCAGGGGCATCGAATCAATGAACGCTGCGACAGGTCGACGCTTCCACGCATGATGCAGCAAGGGCGCTGACGACGCTGCGAACCGGTTCCGCTTTCCGCGAGTTGTCAGACTGCATGGGTGGTGGCCCAGCCAGACGGTTGCTCCTGCAAGACCTGCCCCGGAGTGTCCTCGAGTGGGACTCAAAGTATCCTCGCTGCGCCCCAGCGGCTCCCGACACGGCGCCTCGGGGTCGCGTCCGTCAGGGCGCGCGGCCTCATCGCTCGTGTTACAACCGGCCCAATGAGACAGCAATTCCATTTTGCTCCACCGACCAGCCCCGCGGGGGGTGTCATCACCCGGCGGGAAGAATGTTCCATGAGACGCGCGGCAGGGTTCCTCCTTGACTCACCAGCCCCACCCGCACCCGCGGCAGGACGCTGCACGCCCGGATCATGAGACTCGCAGAGTGGCTGTCGTGCTGGCCGGGGTCCTTGCTGCTGGATGCGGAACGGGCTGAGTTCGATCGCCTTCTTCCCGACCTGTTCGGTTTTCATCTCCTGCAGGTCGGTGCCATCCCCGGCCGTGATCTCAGCGCCAGCTCGCGGATCCGTCACCGGGTAGTCCTCGACTGCGGTGGTGAGGCGGGGGCGGGAACGGGCTTGCCCGGCTCCGGCGTGGCGGCGTGTGATGCCGAATACCTGCCGATCGCCAACGACACCATCGACGTGCTCCTGCTGCCGCATCTGCTGGAGTTCACGCCTGATCCGCAAGGCTGCCTGCGCGAGTGCGAGCGGGTGCTGGTAAACGGAGGCCACCTGCTGCTCACCGGCTTCAGTCCGTGGAGTCTGGCGGGGCTGTGCCGCATGCCGCTGGCCCTCAGGAGACGTCCGCCCTGGAACGGTCGCTTCCTGTCGCGTGCACGGCTCTGTGAATGGCTGGAGTTGCTCGGCTTCGAGGTGGTCGAGGCCCGGTGTCTTTTTTTCCGGCCGACTGGTTTGGATGCGGCGGGCAATCGCTGGTCGCGTCTGGTCGAGGGACTGGGCCGGCGTGTCATGCCGGCTATCGGCTGTAACTACATCCTGCTGGCGCGCAAGTCCGCCGGCGCGGTCATTCCGCTGCAGGGACGGACCCGCCGTCGCCCACCGCTCTTGCCCGTGGCACAACCGTCTCCGGGCAGCCCGCGTACCGGATGGCAAGCGCCACTTGAATCTCGCGACGCCGGAACCGGTTGACCGCAGTGACTGCGCGAGGCGTTGCGCCACGTTGCGCCAGGCAGCTCGCGACCTGAAGGGTTGGGTGGGCCTTGCATCGCTGCCGTGTTGCCCGGTGCTTGCGGAGTTCGCTGCCCCGTCTACGCGAGATAGGCGCACGCTTCGGGCAAGGGCATCGGGCGCGCAAACAGGAAGCCTTGAAAGGTGTGGCAGCCGCGTGCACTCAGGAACTCCAGCTGCGCCGTCGTTTCGACCCCTTCAACTACGGTCGTCATGCCGAGTTTTTCCGCGATCGGCAGGATACTTTCGATGATCGCCACATTGATTGGATCGTCGGGCAGGCTGTCGATGAAGCTGCGGTCGATCTTGAGTACGTCGAAACTGAAGCGTCGCAGGTAGCCGAAGGACGCATGCCGCGTGCCGAAGTCGTCCAGGCAGACGCGCACACCCAACTCCTGCAGGGCGTCGAATAGGTCCAGCGCGCGGGCAGTGTCATCGATCAAGACGGATTCCGTGATCTCGAGCTGCAATCGACAGCCGGGTAGCTCAGTCTGTCTGAGGGCCGCCTCCACCTGCCGGATGAAGCCTGGGTAGGCCACCTGACGCGCCGTGACATTGATGGAAATCGAGCCGAACTCGAGGCCCGCATCGAGCAGCGCGCGGGCATCACGACAGGCACGATTGAGTACCCACTCGCCAAGCGGCACGATGAGCCTGCGTGACTCGGCGAAAGGGATGAATTCGGCTGGCTCCAGCAACCCGCGGAGCGGATGCTGCCAGCGCAGCAGGGCCTCGAAACCCACCGTGCGGCGGGTACCTCCTTCGAGGGTGATCTTCGGCTGGTAATACAGATCGAACTGCTCGTCGGCGATGGCGGCCCAAAGAGCCTGCTCGAGCTCGAACTGCTGGCGCTGCACCTGACCCAGCAGGGCGTCGTAGCGGATGGTGCAATCCTTGCCACTCCGCTTGGCCTGGTACATGGCGGTATCGGCCGCCGACGTGAGGGCGTCCGCGTTCTCACCGTGTTCCGGATATTGGGCGATGCCGATACTGCAGCGCACGATTACCGGCACACCCAGATCCGTCGGGTAGATGGCTTCGGCCACCCTTGAGCGCAGGTTCTCGGCCGTGCCCAGCACTGCCTCGGGCGAGTTCGTGCCGGTCAGCAGAACCCCGAACTGGTCCCCGGCCAAGCGCGCGATCGTGTCACCACAGCCGAGGCCGTCGCGCAGACGATTGGCCAGACGCCGCAGTATCTCATCGCCGGCACTGTGGCCGTAACAGTCGTTGACGTGCTTGAAATCGTCGAGATCGATGCACAGCAAGGCCAGTCCATTTCCGTGACGGGCCTCGGCCAGAGCCATGGTGAGCCGCTCCCGATAGAGACGCCGATTGGCGGCGCCGGTCAGGCCGTCGAAGTAGGCCAGGCCACGAAGGTCCACCAGGGTTCGGGCAAGGGCGCGGGTGCGCTCGGAGATTGTGCCCTCGAGGTTGCTGAGGGTGCGCTGAAGTACCTCGTTGGCCTGATAGAGTGCGTGGGTCTTGTGTCCGAGCAACGCCTCAGCCTGCCGGCGCGCAGAGCGCTCTCGAACGAGCAGATGTTCCAGTGTCTGTTCGCGTTCCTGCGTCACGCTGGCCGTTCCTTCGGTTGTGCGGGGCGGGGCTTCCATGACGAATCTGCGCGTTCTGACAAACGGTGACGCCTGCAGGTCGGCGCATCGGTATACGGCAGGGTAGCCGGTGGCGGATGTTTAGCGGCATGTGAAGGAACAGGAAATCGGCATGGAATTCGAAAGATGCGTGGTCTGTCACACTGATGGTGCATGTCGCGGTAATCCCGGTCCCGGTGGATGGGGGGTGGTGTTGCGTTACGGCGACGTGGTGAGTGAACTGGCGGGTGCCGAGCCGGCCACCACCAACAATCGCATGGAGCTAACCGCCGCACTGCGTGCTCTTGAGGCGTTGAAGCGCCCGTGCACGGTCGAGCTTCACAGCGATTCGCGCTACCTCGTCCAGGGCATGAGCGAATGGTTGCCGGGATGGATACGGCGAGGATGGGTCAATGCAGCGCGCGAGCCGGTCAAGAACCGCGACCTCTGGGAGGCCATCGCCCGGGCCGCTGCCGGCCACCGGGTGCATTGGCACTGGGTGAAAGGACACGCCGGCGTGGTCGACAACGAGCGTGCGGATGTGCTTGCCAATGCCGCCATCGATGAATTGCTGCGCGGCAGCGGCTGAAGCAGAGGGCTTCCAGCCGGCTCCCTGAACGGCGCCCCGCTCAGCCTCGGGGCTCAGGAAGCCTTCATTGCCGTGCGAGGCGAGCGGGGATGTCTGCTGCGGCCAAGGGCCGGCCGAAGAGGAACCCCTGGAAGTGCTCGATCCCCGTGCTGCGCAGGTAATCACGCTGCGCCGTGGTCTCTACTCCTTCTGCCACGATCAGGATCCCGAGACGGCGACTCAACAGGGCGCTTGTCTCGATGATGGCCTCGGCCGCGGCGTCGCCGGGAACCCGGCAGGTCAGTTCCCGTGCGATTTTGATCACCGTGGCCCCAAACTCGCACATCATTCTCAGGCCCGCCTGCGCGCTGCCAAAGTCGTCGATGCACAGTCGTAAACCCAATGCCCTCAGCTTCTGACCGAGGGCTTGGCTGTGCACGGAGGAATTGATCAGCGCCGACTCGCTGATGTCGATGGCAAGGTGTCCAGGGGGCAGCCCGGAAGTTGTCAGGAGCCCGGTCAGCAGTTCGCTGAGGCCCTCATCCCGGAGCTGGCGGTCGGAGATGTTCACCGAGACCCATTCCGGCGCATGCGGTCCAGCGAACCAGGACCGCGCATCTTCCAGGGTGCGGGTCAGCACGAACTGGCCCAGGTTGGGCAACAGACCACGCTGGTCGGCAAAGGGGACGAATTCGCGCGCTTCGATCAAGCCCCGTCGCGGGTGCCGCCAGCGGAGCAATGCCTCCAGGGCGAGGATCCTTGGCGAATCGCCGTGCATGCCCACCAGCGGGTGGTAGTGCAGCAGGAACTCCCCGGCGGACAGCGCCTGCGTGAGATCCCGCTCGAGTTCCAGACTCAGGCGGCGCTCATTCCGGATCTGATCGTCGCAGAAGGTCGCACGATTCTTGCCGTCCTGCTTCGAGCGGTACAAGGCCAGGTCCGCTGCCGCACTGATGGCATCGGCGTCCGTACCATCATCGGGATACACGGCGACCCCGATGGAGAGGCCGACGGTGACACGCCTGCCTACCGCCGGAAGGTCGATCGGACTGGACATCGTGGCGACGACGCGCCCCGCCAGGCGCGCCAGTGAATCACGCGCAACCACCCCCGGGATCAGTATGGCGAACTCGTCTCCGGCCAGACGCGCCACGATGTCGATTTCGCGTACGGAATCGAGCAACCGCGACCCGACGTGACGCAGAACCGTGTCGCCGCAGGCATGACCGTAGATGTCGTTGACCCGCTTGAAGTCGTCGACATCGATGTAGAGGAGGCTGAAGCTTTCGCCACCGGGCTGACTGGCCTCAGCCAGTCTCTGGTTGAACAGGCGGCGATTGACCAGACCGGTCAAGCCATCGATGTAGGCTACGGCGCGAAGATCGATGAGTGCCCGAGTTCGCTCGTCCACGGTGAGTTCGAGCTGGGCCAGCGCAGTGGCGAGTCCGCGGTTCGCCTCGCCGAGGTCATGGCTGCGGCGTGCAAGCAGATGTTCGGCCTCACGTCGTGCCCGGCGCTCGTGGCCGAGGCGACGCATCAGCCGATCGACTTCGCCCTCGCTCAACTTCCCGACTCCCGCGCCATGGCTGCTCAAAACCGCCGGCCTTCGCGACCCTCACCGACAGAGGACCGGGTGCGGTCTCTCAATCGCCAGCGACACCCAGGAGTAGCGGCGAGAGCATCTTTGCCTTGAACCGGAGGGCGGGCCCGGGGACGACCGTCACGACCCGAGCCACCGCTGGCAGCGCATCCTCGGCGCCCTTGAGCCGGCAGCGGAGATCTGTTCCAGTGCCGGCCGGAACCCGAGCGCCACCCTCGGGGAGGGATGGGCATGCGGCAGATCGTGCTTGACACCGAAACCACGGGACTCGACGCCACTCAGCATCGCGTCATCGAGATCGGTTGCATCGAAGTCATTGATCGGCGTCCCACGCGGCGGGCCTTCCATCACTACCTCAACCCGGAACGAGCGGTCGACGCCGGTGCCCTGGCCGTGCATGGGCTGGACGATGAGTTCCTGGCCGACAAGCCACGCTTCGCCCAGATTGCCGATGACCTGCTTGAGTTTCTGCGCGGTGCCGAGCTCGTCATCCACAATGCGCCTTTCGATCTCGGCTTCCTCGATGCCGAGTTTCGCCGCCTGAACCCCGCCTGGACCGGGCTTGCAGAGCACTGCCGCGTGCTGGATACGTTGGCGTTGGCGCGTGAACGTCATCCTGGACAGCGCAACAGCCTCGATGCCCTCTGTCGGCGTTATCAGGTAGACAACTCAGACCGCGCCCTGCACGGCGCCCGGTTGGACGCCATGCTCCTCTGCGAAGTGTATCTCGCGATGACCGGCGGGCAGGGGGAGCTGCTGGCCGACCACGTCGCAAAGGGTGAGGAAACGGCCGAGCTCGGTGGGCCGCAGGCGTGGCCACGACCGCTGCCTGTGATGACGGTGCCGGCGGCGGCGTTGGTGGCACATGCGCGGCGTCTTGAGTCCATCGGCAAGCAGGCCGGAGGCCTGCCGTTGTGGCTGCTGGAGTCGGCGGCGAACGAGCCGGCCTGAGTCGGCGTTCGTTGGCCTCGCGCGGGCGTTCAAGCGCTCGCGCCGCCATTCGTGCCCCTCGTTCGTCATTCCCGCGGAGGCGGGAAACCAGTGTCGTCGTGTCGCCGCTGAACAAGGACTGGATCCCCGCCTGCGCGGGGATGACGGATGGTGCGGGGATGACGGGTGAGGGGATTACCGGATGACGGCATCCGGACGCCAGGCGCGACGGTTTGCAGGCGGATGCCCTGCCTCCTCAGCCGGCCGATGGCTTGAGCAGCCCCTGCAGTTCGCCCTTCTGGAAGAGCTCGACGAGGATATCGCAGCCGCCCACCAGCTCACCGCGCACGAAGACCTGCGGGAAGGTCGGCCAGTTGCTGATGGCCGGCAGTGCCTGACGCACGGCCGGCTCCGCCAGCACGTCGACGTGTGCGTACTCCACGCCACAGGCCGCCAGCACCTGCGACGCCCGCAGCGAAAAACCACACTGCGGAAACTGCGGGGAGCCCTTCATGAAGATGATGATTTCGTTCTCGGCGATGGTCTTGCGGATCTGTTCCTGAATGTCCATGGCGACTTGGCTCTCGAATTCGGGTGGGCGTCCACTCTCTGGGGGAGGCGGACGCTGAGGGCAAGGAACGCCCACCGGGCGTCCCCTGAGTGCGCAGATCATTGGTGCACACCCCGTTATACTCGCGCCCGTCGCGGGAGGCCGCAATGTCCTGTTGCGCGGTGGTGCGTGTGCATCTGCACGGGATCTTTCGCAGGATCCCGGGCCGATCGCATCGTTCGGCGAGTCGTGCGCCTGCCGCCTCCGTGCCCTCCCGGGCGTCTCACCACAGGCTGACCGTCCGCGTCCGCAGCGGCGTTGCCCGTTCGGAGAATCCCACGCAGGCGACCCTCTACCACCCGTTCACTCAGGAGACCAACCATGGAGCACAAGCTGCCGGAACTGCCCTATGCCCGGGACGCACTTGCCCCGCATATTTCCCGGGAGACACTCGATTTCCACTACGGCAAGCATCATGCGGCCTACGTGGCGAACCTGAACAAGCTCATCCCGGGCACCGAGTACGAGGGGCTCGATCTCGAGGCCATCATCCGCAAGGCACCTGCCGGTGGCGTGTTCAACAATGCCGCCCAGGTGTGGAACCACACCTTCTATTGGAACAGCCTGTCACCGCAGGGTGGAGGTGATCCGGAAGGCCGGCTTGCCGATCTGCTGGTGCAGCATTTCGGTGGCATCGACGCCTTCCGGCAGAAGTTCACGGAATCGGCAGTCGGCAACTTCGGCTCGGGCTGGACCTGGCTCGTGCAGCGGCGTGATGGAACGCTTGGCATCGTCAACACGGGCAACGCCGGCTCGCCCATCACGGGCGAGGACCGTCCGCTGCTCACCTGTGATGTGTGGGAACACGCGTATTACATCGACTATCGCAATGTTCGCCCCGACTACCTCAAGGCATGGTGGCAATTGGTCAACTGGCGCTTCGCCGCAGACGCGCTGGCCGGCTGACCGGCCTTGCTGTCCCTGTCCGGGGGGCTGATGCCCCGGACAGGGTGCCTTGCCGGTAATGGTCCCGCCGGGCGCGGCCGCGGTTCGCCCGGTGTCCGGACGGTAGCTTGGCGAACGATTTGGCAGAGCGCCTGATGCATCGCTAGGATAGGCGCTTTTTCGCGGGGCTACCGGCCCCATTCCTGCCCAATCCCCCGTGAGCGCACTTTACGGAGCCGCGCCGTGACGGAAGCCCTGATCCCCACCTACAACCGCCTCCCGGTGGCCTTCTCCCGCGGCTCGGGTGCCTGGCTGTGGTCCGAGGACGGTACCCGCTATCTCGATGCCCTCTCGGGTATCGCCGTGACCGGCCTCGGACATGCCCATCCGGGCGTCACGCGGGCCATCCAGGAGCAGGCGGCGCGTCTGCTGCACTGTTCCAACATCTACCGCATACCGGCCCAGTCGGCCCTGGCGGACCGGCTGTGTGCGCATTCCGGGATGTCGGCGGCCTTCTTCTGCAATTCGGGTGCGGAGGCCAACGAGGCGGCAATCAAGCTGGCACGCCTGCACGGCCACCGGCGCGGTCATACCTGCCCGCGCATCGTCGTCATGGAACGTGCCTTCCACGGTCGTACCCTCGCCACGCTCAGCGCCACCGGCAACCCCAAGGTTCAGGTTGGGTTCGAGCCACTGGTCGAGGGCTTCCTGCGGGTTCCCTACGGAGATGTCGCCGCCGTCGCTGCCCTGTTCGACCGGCACCCGGATATCGCCGCAGTACTGCTGGAATCCATTCAGGGCGAGGGTGGTGTCATCGTCCCGGCCACCGGTTTCCTGTCTGGGCTGCGTGAACTCTGCGACCGACACGGCGCACTGCTGATGCTCGACGAGGTGCAGAGCGGCATCGGGCGCACGGGGCGCTGGTTCGCCTGTCAGCACGAGGGGGTGGTGCCGGACGTGATGCAGCTGGCAAAGGGTCTGGGCAATGGCGTCCCGATCGGGGCAACGCTGGTGCATGGACTGGCTACCGATCTCTTCGGGCCGGGCTTGCACGGCACTACCTTCGGCGGCAATCCGCTCGCCTGCGCCGCCGCTCTGGCCGTCCTCGATGCGATCGAGCAGGAAGACCTTCTGACCCGGGCCACGGCGCTCGGTACACGCATCGCGGCCGGCCTGCGTGCCGGTCTCGCCGCCTTCGCTGAAGTCAGCGTGCGCGGCAGGGGGCTCATGATCGGGGTGGTGTTGCCGCGCGATTGCCCGGAACTCGCACTGACCTGCCTGGAGACGCAGCATCTGCTGGTCAACGTCACTGCGGGGCGAGTCGTGCGGCTCCTGCCGCCCCTGGTGATGACGGATGCGGAGGCAGACGAACTCGTCGCGCGACTGCTCGCCGTGCTTGAACCGTGGCTCTCGGTCAGCGGCCTCGAGCAGGGTGTCGCATGAAGCCGCGCCACTTCCTGACCGTGGCCGATCTGCCCGTCGCGGAATTGCAGGGGCTCATCCGGCGCGCACGCGAACTGAAGGCATTGCATGCCGTCGACCGCAGCTATCTGCCTCTCAGTGGGCGCACGCTGGCGATGGTCTTCGAGAAGAGCTCCACCCGCACGCGCGTGTCTTTCGAGGCCGGCATGCTTCAGTTGGGCGGCAATGCCATATTCTTGTCGGCAGCAGACAGCCAGCTCGGGCGTGGCGAACCCCTGGAGGATACGGCCCGTGTCCTGTCGCGTATGGTGGATGCCATCATGCTGCGCACGCATAGCCATCAGGCCCTCGAGCGCTTTGCCGCTCACGCGGCAGTACCCGTGATCAACGGGCTGTCCGACGTGGCGCATCCCTGTCAGTTCCTGGCGGACTGGCTCACCTTCGAGGAGCATCGCGGCCCACTTACAGGACGCACCGTGGCCTGGATTGGCGATGGCAACAACATGTGTCACACCTACATTGCCGCCGCTGCCCATCTCGGATTCGCGTTGCGAATCGCCTCCCCACCGGGTTTCGAGCCCGTGCTCGACGGTGAGTCGCTCCCACCCAATGTGACGATGGTGCGGGATCCGCGTGCTGCGGTGAGCGGCGCGGATCTCGTCCTGACGGACGTCTGGATCAGCATGGGGCAAGAGGCGGAGCGTGAGGCCCGCCTGCGCGCCTTCTCCGGCTATCAGGTGGACTGCAAGCTGCTCGATCTGGCGACCCCCGAGGCAATCTTCATGCACTGTCTCCCCGCGCACCGAGGCGAGGAGATCGCCTCTGAGGTGCTCGACGATCCGCGCAGCGTCGTCTGGGACGAGGCCGGCAATCGCCTGCATGCGCAGAAGGCGTTGCTCGAATTGCTCGTGCGACCGGACGCGTACGCGAGGCCGCTGGGTCGCGACGTCGAACTCTGCACTGGCCGGCGGGCCTGAGCCGGGCTTACTGGCAGCAGTGCGCCCGGATGACCACCCCCCCCATGCGCTTGCTCATCAGCAACGACGACGGCTATCTCGCCCCCGGGCTCGCCGCGCTCGTGGAGGCCTTCCAGGGCGAAGATCTGCTCGTCATCGCCCCGGAGCGAAACTGCAGTGGGGCGAGTAATTCCCTGACCATCGATCGACCGCTGCGTCTGCAGCGCGCGCAGAATGGGTTCTGGTTCATCGATGGCACCCCGACGGATTGCGTGCACCTGGCGATGACGGCGGCCGAATTCTCACCACTCCCGGACCTCGTTCTTGGGGGCATCAACGCTGGGGAGAATCTGGGCGATGACGTCCTCTACTCGGGGACGGTGGCCGTGGCCATGGAGGGGCGCATGATGGGGCGCGCGAGCCTCGCCATTTCCCTCGCCGGCGCATCGCCCCGGCACTATGACACTGCCGCACGGGTCGCACGGCTGCTGGTCGATCGCATGCGTCGTTCGCCACTGCCACCGGATACGATCCTCAATGTGAATGTGCCCGACGTGCGTTTCGACGAACTGCGTGGTTTCGCAGTCACGCGGCTGGGAGTTCGCCACCCCGCAAGCCCGGTGGTCCGCACCACGGATCCGCGAGGTAGACCGGTGTGGTGGGTGGGTGCAGCCGGTGCACCGCAGGACATCGCGCCCGATACCGACTTCCACGCCGTGCGCTCCCGCTACGTCTCCGTCACGCCTTTGCAGGTCGATTTGACACGTCATGGTGCGCTGGATACCGTCCGGACTTGGATGCATACCTTGGATCCCAGCAGCGAATGAGCCCCGATCGGCGTGGCATCGGACTCACTTCGCAGCGCGCCCGTGACCGGCTGGTCGCGCGGTTGCGTGAGATGGGCATCTCCGATGACTTGGTGCTGGAGATGATGCGTTCCACACCCCGGCATCTGTTCGTGGACGAGGCGCTGGCCAGCCGCGCCTATGAGAATACGGCGCTCCCCATAGGCTACGGCCAAACCATCTCGCAGCCCTATGTAGTGGCGCGCATGACCTCCGTCATGGCCCGCTGCCAACCGCTTGCGCGCGTTCTGGAGGTCGGAGCGGGTAGCGGCTATCAGACGGCCCTGCTCGCCCGTCTGGCAACACATGTCTATTGCGTCGAGCGCGTGGCACCCCTCGCCATCCAGTTACGGCGGCGCATGGCAAATCTCGGCTATCACAATGTGAGCGTGCGCCACGGTGACGGCCGTCTGGGCTGGTCGCGACACGCCCCCTTCGATGCGGTTCTGGTAGCCGCCGCGGCCGTTGGTGTTCCCCCAGCCCTCGTGGAGCAACTCGCCGTCGGCGGCAGTCTGATCATGCCGGTCGGTCATGACGGTGGTGTCCAGCACTTGCTGTTCCTCGTCAAGCATGCGGATGGATCGCTGCGCGAGGAGAACATCGAGAGCGTCAGCTTCGTTCCCCTGCTGGAAGGAGTCGCCTGATGCAGAACAGGCCGATACTTGCGCGGCGCGGGAACGCGATCGCCCGCTACCGTTGTCCAGTCAGTGGTGCGCGGAGTCGGCGGCCATTCCCCGGGCTTGCAGCGGTAACCGTGGCGCTGATGTCCCTGCTCAGTGGCTGCGCCACTCAGCCGCCCGCGCCGATCGATGGGCTGGAGTCGGGTGCGCCCCTCAGCCGGCCGATACGCCCACCGCCCCCACCTGTTGCCAGCGTGACTGTGCGACGTGGCGATACGCTGTACGCGATTGCCTTCGCCCGCGGTCTGGATTTTCGTGACGTCGCACGCTGGAACGGCATCTCCGAGCCGTTCACGATTTATCCCGGACAAGTACTGCGGTTGGGTCCATCGGCCCCGGCAGGCGTGGAGGCTCAGGAGGCGGTCGCCAGCGGTCCCACTGTCCCGCGTGAGGTCCGGGGTCCGGCAAACGCGGTCGGTGCGGCCAGTGTCCAGGTGGTGGATCGCGTACCAGCCCCGGCTGCCGCGTCCTCGCCGCGCTCAGGACCTCCCGCCTTCGTTCCACTGGATCCGCCTGCGGCTGAACGAACGGCACCGACGCCCGTTGCCACGGCGGCCATCCAGGGCACCGAGCCGCGTCCGCTGTCAACGGGCACTGCCGAGGTGGCCGCTCCGGCGCAGTCTCCGCAGCCGGTGACAGACACCTCACCGACAACACCGGCGATTCCCCCGGCAGCGCTCGCGCCCGTCACTACCACGGATGATGGAACGAAATCGCGGGCGGTGGTGTCGGAAGCGCCGGTCAAGAAGGCTGCGCCCGGCCAGTGGCTGTGGCCAACCGACGGGAAGGTTCTTGATACCTTTGGCAGCGGGGGTCGCAAGGGGGTCGTCGTCGGGGGGCGCTCGGGTCAAGCAATCCGGGCTGCGCGAGCCGGCGAGGTCGTTTATGCCGGCGGCGGTCTGCTCGGCTATGGCTTGCTGGTCATCATCAAGCACGACGAGACCTTCCTCAGTGCCTACGGGAACAACAGCCGCATCCTCGTGAAGGAGGGCGCCCGGGTGGAGGCAGGACAATCGATTGCGGAGATGGGCGCGAGCGCAGATGGCCGGGTGGGTCTGCACTTCGAGTTGAGGCGCAAGGGTCAGCCCATCGACCCGATGACACTGGTGCAGGCACCCTGAAATATCGGGTGTCTTGATAGACGAAGGCGGAAGTGACCGGGTTACTCGTCCGGTCGCGCGGCGGCGGGAATCACCTGCGTCGTTTGCGACCGCT
>DNIF01000199.1:0-13879 GCA_003485715.1 Gammaproteobacteria bacterium | reverse complement strand
AGAACGACATCAACGATGACCGTCTCGCCACTGCTACAGATGTGGATGATGCGGGTGACGTCATCCTCGAAGAAGGCGGCAGCGACCTCGAGGGGCCGGCTGAAGACGCCATCGTGGACGAAGAGGAAGCCGACGCCGACGTTGAGCCCGATGCGGTTGTACCCCTCACGGTCTCCTATCGACCGGGCGAGATCCCGGACGGCGAAGTCGATGCCACGCGTCTCTACCTCTCGGAGATTGGCTTCGCCGAACTGCTGACCCCGGCGGAAGAGGTGCATTTCGCGCGGTTGCTGCATCGCGGAAACATCTTCTGCGCCGCGACCGAGGCCTGCGAACTCTGCGAGCCCTTGCGCTGGCGCCGTCGCCGTCAGAAGCGTCCGGCTTCGCCTCGCGCGCTCATGATCGAGAGCAATCTGCGCCTCGTGGTCAAGATCGCACGCCGCTACATGAACCGCGGCCTGCCGTTGCTCGACCTCATCGAGGAGGGTAACCTCGGGCTTATCCGCGGCGTCGAAAAGTTCGATCCAGAGCGTGGCTTCCGCTTTTCCACCTATGCCACCTGGTGGATCAGACAGACCATCGAGCGGGCACTGATGAACCAGACGCGCACCATCCGTCTGCCCATCCACGTGGTGAAAGAGATCAATGTCTATCTGCGTGCCGCCCGCCGACTGGCGCAGACCCTCGATCGGGAGCCGAGCCCGGAGGACGTGGCCCATCATCTGGACAAATCCATCGACGAGGTGAAGGCCATGCTCGGCCTCAACGATCGGGTGACTTCGGTGGACATGCCGGCAGAGCGCGATTCGGATCGTTCCGTGCTCGACACCATTCCGGATGAGCAGAACGCGGCACCCTGGCAGGTCCTTCAGGACAACGACATTCAGCGACATCTCGACGCCTGGCTGTCGCAGCTCAACGACAAGCAGCGCGCGGTGGTCGAGCGCCGATTCGGCCTGCGCGAACGCGACATCGCCACCCTCGAGGAGGTCGGCAATGAGATCGGCGTGACTCGGGAGCGCGTGCGCCAGATCCAGATCGAGGCGCTCAACCGTCTGCGTCAAATGATGGAGCGTGAAGGTCTCTCGGTGGAGAGCCTGCTCCCCGACGAGTGACGGCCCCGAACGGGGTGCCTGCGGGCGCGCACGCCGCTCGACGCAGTTGGCGCGACGCGCGGTGAATGCATTCACGCCCTCTCAGTTCTGGGCAGGGGGGAACAGTAACGCCACCACGCGGCGTCCTTCTGCGGCGAGTACGGCATACACCCGGCATGCCGAGCTCGTCCGCATGATTTCCACACCTATGCCCCGGGCATACAGGGGGGCCAGCAAGGGTGGGGGCGGGAAGCGTTGCCGCGCCCCGGTGCCGATCAGCACCAACTCAGGCCCCAACTCGAGCAGTCGCGCCACTGCCGGATGATCCAGTGCTTCCACGGATTGCACCGGGAAATCCGGCTGCAACGCATGGGGTGAGACGAGCACGGTCGCGGCGTGTATCCGACCATCGATGCGGATCCCGTGCTCGTCATAGCCATCGATACGATGGCCGAACGCGGAGCCATCACGTTCCAATTTCATCGTCGGCCTCCTTCTGCGGTGATGCGTGGTGCGGTCTTCAGCCCTGCGACTCATGCACTGCAGCAGCCCAAGTGGAATGCACAAGAAGCGATGACTTCATTCATCGCAATACCGTGTGCTTTTGGGGATGTGGTGTATGCTCCAAGTCGCGAGTGGCCTTGCCTGCTTGCAACCAAGTGTTGTTGTCGTCTCGCGTCTCTGCGGTTAGCGCATCATCGTTGGAGTGATCATGCGATGCGCGGCTGGGACGAGTCGGGACTCATCACTGAGGACCATTGATGCGGATCATTCTTCTCGGTGCCCCGGGGGCGGGCAAGGGTACACAGGCTGAATTCCTCTGCGCCCGTTTCGCGATACCCAAGATCTCCACCGGCGACATGCTCCGGGCCGCTGTCCAGGCCGGCAGCCCGCTCGGAAAACAGGCCAAGGCCGTCATGGATGCGGGCGAGCTTGTATCTGACGACATCATCCTTGGGCTCGTGCAGGAGCGCATCGCTGCCGAGGATTGCGTGAATGGTTTCCTCTTCGATGGTTTCCCGCGCACCATCCCCCAGGCGGAAGGCCTCGCCGACATCGGCGTCGATATCGACCACGTCATCGAAATCGTTGTGGCTGACGAGGAGATCGTCGCGCGTCTCTCAGGCCGCCGGGTGCATCCGGCATCGGGGCGCGTCTACCACGTCGAGCACAATCCGCCGCGACTGGCGGGTATCGACGATCTGACGGGCGAGCCTTTGGTACAGCGTGATGACGATCGTGAAGAGACGATACGTCGCCGTCTCGCCGTCTACCACGAACAGACATCACCCCTGACCGCTTTTTATCGAGCGCGCGGGCGTGCGACAGGTCGTCCGCAATACCTGCGGATCGATGGGGTAGGGGCGGTAGACGCCATCAGCGAACAGCTCAAGGCAGCGCTGACATCCTGATGGTCTTGGGTACGCAGTTTCGTGCTGCAGGAAAGTGCAGCTGCGGTCGAAAAACTGCGCGGGCACTGGCGCTTGGCTGTGAATATTCAGTGATTGATTAGCACGGTGCGCGAGTTGTGGGCGTAGCAAGGCGAAATTTCAGGCGATTCCGCCGTGGAGTTATTGCCGAAAGCTAAGGTGTAGGTTATAAACAATGCGTTAGCGGCTTGTTTGTCAAGGCTTATCGGGGGTTTAAACCATGGCGACGAAGAAGTCAGTCTCGAAGAGAGCGCCGTCCAGAAAGGCGACGGCGCGCAAGGCGTCTTCCCGCACGACTGGCAGGAAGAAGGTAGCGAGCAAGAAGAAGGCGGCCAGCAAGAAGAAGGTTGCCTCGAAGAAGAAGGCGGCCAGCAAGAAGAAGGTCGCTTCGAAGAAGAAGGTCGGCACTCGCAAGAAGGTTGCCTCGAAGAAGAAGGTCGGCACTCGCAAGAAGGTCGCCTCGAAGAAGAAGGTGGGTACGCGCAAGAAGGTGGGTACGCGCAAGAAGGTCGCTTCGAAGAAGAAGGTGGCCACGCGGAAGAAGGCGGCCTCGAAGAAGGTTGGCTCGAAGAAGAAGACCAGCGCGCGCAAGAAGTCCGGCGTTGCCCGCAAGCGCGTCAGCCGTCGCAGCCCGCCGGCCTTGACCACTCCGCCCGGCGAATTCCCGGGTACTGCCGGCGAATCGTGACATCGAGTGTTGGGGAATTCCGGGTCGCCCTCGCAAGGGCGGCCCGACCCTGATTCTCGCCCTGTGGGTTTGACGCAGCCGGGGCGTCCAGGTGTCGCGCTCGCCCGCCCGCAGGGCCTCAACCCGATCGCCGCGGGGCCGATTCCTGCGCCCACGGATCTTGTGGCTCTTGCCGCTCGTCGTCCTGCTTGCGGGAGCTGCAATCGCGATGCTCGACTACCGTGTGCGGGTGGGGATCGAGTCGCTGCAGGATCGTGCCCCGACGCGGTTCTACGCCCGCAACCTCGTATTGACGCCATCTGCCGCACTGACGCGGGCGCGCATCGTCTACGAACTGGACTTGCTCGGCTATGTGCCGCGCGGCAAGCCCGCTGGCCCGGGTGAATTCTCACTCGGACGCCATGACCTCGAGCTCTGGCCCCGCACTGCCTCGGCAGACTGTCGATTTCCTCTGCGACTGACCTTCGACGACGCCAGTCGATTGCAGCGCTTGAGCGGACAGGATGGAGAACCCTGCAGCGCCGAACTAGAGCCCTTCGAGTTCGCGAACCTGGCCGATGCAACGCTCGCGGACCGCGAATACCTGCCGCTTGGCCGTATTCCGCCGCAGCTGGTGGCGGCATTCCTGGCAATCGAGGATCGCAATTACTACCGGCATCCCGGCCTTGATCCCTTCGCGCTGCTGCGGGCCACCTGGGTCAATCTGCGTGCAGGTGAGTTGCTGCAGGGTGGCAGTACGCTGACGCAACAGTTGGCCAAGAATCTCTATACGGGCGGCGAACGTTCCTGGCTGCGCAAGCTGTCCGAATTCGCCCATGTGATCGTGCTCGAGTGGCGCTACGACAAGCAGCAACTGCTCGAGGCCTATCTCAACGACATCTATTTGGGGCAGGACGGTTCACGGGCCATCCGCGGCGTGGCACGTGGGGCGCGCCACTGGTTTGGGCGTCCGCTCGTGGAATTGGAACTGCACCAGATTGCCTTGCTCGCCGGGATGGCGCGCGGAGCTGCTGCCTATGATCCGCGGCGGTCGCCAGAGCGTGCCCGTCTTCGGCGTAACGAGGTGCTCGATGCCCTGAGTTCGCTCGGTTGGGCCTCGGCCGCTGCGATTGCGCGCGCCCGGAGTCGCCCGCTCGATGTTACTGCCCGACCGCTGGTGCGAGCCGGGCGTTTCCCCTCGCTACAGCGCATGTTACGGGAGCAATTGGACTCACTGGTGCCGGATCGAGGCGCTGCCGACCATGGTCTGTACGTCCGGACTGGTATCGACACCTGGTTGCAGATGCGCGCCGAATGGGCGGTGACAGAGGCACTCGATCGGCACGTTGCCACCGTGCCAGCGGCGCGCGGTGTGCAGGCAGCGGTAGTCGTGATCGACGCGAAGAGTGGTGCCTTGCGCGCACTGGTCGGGGGCCGGGATCAGAACCCGGAGGCCTTCAATCGCGCGTTGGCGGCGCGGCGTCCCATCGGCTCGCTCATGAAACCGCTGGTGACCCTCGCCGCGCTGGCGGCCCGTCCCGATCTGCACCCCGCCAGTCGCTTCGATGATGCCCCACCCGCGTTGCAGGATGCTCAGGGACTGCCTTGGCGTCCTGGCAATCACGATGGACGCCGGTATGGGATCGTCACGCTTGCCGAGGCCCTGTCACTCTCGCTCAATGCACCCTTCGTGCGTCTGGCAATGGAGGCTGGGTTGCCTCGTGTCGCCAACCTGCTCACGACCGTGGGCGCTCCAGTGGCAGGGCATCCGTGGCCCTCACTTGCATTGGGTGCGCACGAGATGTCACCAGTGGCCGTGGCACGCGCTTACCTGCTGCTCAGCGCAGAGCGCGATCCCGGCGGGATCCGCTGGATCGATGGCATCCACGACCGCACGGCAAAGTCGCTCTGGCGGGCATCTGCACCTGACGGGCCGCGGGCCGATCCAGCAGCCCTCATGGTGCGCTCGATGATGCTGGAGGTCGCCCGTCGGGGAACGGGGCGCCGGTTGACCGAGGCCTTTCCTGCGCACGGGCCATTGGCGGCCAAAACCGGTACAACCGATGAACGGCGTGACAGTTGGTTCGTGGGCTTCGGCGCTGATCATCTGGGCGTGACCTGGGTAGGGCACGACGACAATCGTCCGACCGGACTGACCGGCGCCATGGGGGCCCTGCCGCTGTGGCTGGAGGTGTTTGCTGGCCATCCGCCACGCGCGGTGTCCATCCCCGGCTACGCCGGCTTGCTTGCGGTATTCATCGATGGCGTGAGTGGAGCGCGCGTTTCACCGACCTGTGCCAGGGGACTGCGCGTACTGCTGCCGAAGACGGTGGTGGACGCCTTGCCTACGGGCCCCTGTCACTGAGGTGGCACAGCGGCGATCGTCCCCGCGCAGACTGGCCCCGAGTATCCCTACTGCGGCTCTGAAGGCAGGCAGCCGCCGTGCCACCACCAGGTCGGCAGATCACGCCAGGCATCCCCAAGGGCGCGCTGATGCGCCTCGTCATCGGCATCCAGTTCGCGCATCAACCGTCGGAAGGCCGGTGAGTGATCGAGGTGTCGGGTGTGGGCCAGCTCGTGTAGCAGCACGTGGTCCACGAGTGCCGGCTCGACGAACAGCAGCACGCTGTTCAGTCGGATCACCCCCCGCGACGAGCAACTTCCCCAGCGGGAGCGCTGCAGGCCGCAGGATAGCCCCGTGAACACGAACCCATGCTGCCGTGCAAGCTGGGTGGCACGCGGCAGGAGGGTCAGCTTGGCCAGTCGCCGGAGCAGCGCACGCAGACCAGTGAGTGCGCGCTTGGGATCGGAGTAGGCAGCGATCTCCAGCAGATCGGCGCTCAGGCGATTGCGGCGAGCCTGGTAGTCCACCCGCCAGGTCCCGCGTGCCGCGGGCAG
Organism: Gammaproteobacteria bacterium; assembly: GCA_003485715.1. GTDB lineage: Bacteria > Pseudomonadota > Gammaproteobacteria > UBA7966 > UBA7966 > UBA7966. The sequence goes on along the minus strand of DNIF01000199.1, from coordinate 7,790 downwards.
ATGCAGATGTCGTGGCAGTTCGGGTGCGGCCTCGAGGAGGTGTCGCGTCCATACCCGGCGAAGCCAGGGGCCAGCCTGTTCCAGTGCGAGCGTGATGGCGGCCTTCGGGGTGCCCGTGGGGCAGGTGAGCAGGAAGCCGCGTTCAGGTCGGAAACTCAGCCTGAGTCGACGCGCACGGGCGAGTCGACGTACCTCCACCGGGACCGTCGTGCCTGCTTCGAGGGTGAGCAGTGCCGGGGCTGGGGCCGCCTCGGGATGACTAATCCGCTTCAATTGCCGGCCCTGCATGGCGCGCTGCGCCGTTGCGGGTGCTCAGAGCGCGGGGAGATCACGTGCCACCCGCAGGCCTACGGCGGTGTCCTGCTCCGTTGCCGGAGCATGGGCGCGGCGTGTGGTGCGCAGATGCTTCGAGGGGCTGCGCCAGCTACCGCCGCGGTGAACACGCAGTGTGCAACCCGCTTCCTCCACGGCGCTGCCATCGACCGGAGCATTGTCGTAGCTTGGGCGATAGCAGTCGGCTACCCATTCGGAGACGTTGCCAGCGGTGTCGAAGAGACCGAAGGGATTGGCATTGAACTGCCCGACACGGGTCGGTTCGAGTGGCTCCAGATCGGGCGCACAGCCGAGGCACCAGGCCTGGCCGTTGCCCGGTGCGTTGCCCCACCAGTAGAGCCCTGGGCTGCCGGCCCGTGCCGCGTATTCCCATTCTGCCTCGGTGGGCAGGCGGTAGGGCTGATTGCTCTGCTTGGCCAGCCAGGCGGCATAGGCAGTGGCGGCCTGCCAACTGATGTTGCTGGCCGGCTGATCCTCTGCCCCGGCCTGCAACGGCAGCCGCTGGCTGCGGGCAAAGCGATTCCATTCGGCACGGGTCACCTCGTGCGCGGAGAGGGCGAAGGCGGCGAGTCTGACCTCCCGCACCGGACCTTCATCCAGCGTGTCGCCGAGCAGGCCACTGCCCATCTGGAAGCTGCCAGCCGGCACGGCGAGCATGAGTGGTCCCTCGCCGCCACCAGCCAAGGCGTCCCGGAAGGGGGCGGGGAGGGCCGGTACTGCCGACTGGGTCCCGTCGTCCGCCGTTGCCGGACCGGTCTCGGCGGCCGTGGTCGCGACTTGGCCGCTGGAGTCAGTTGCCGGTTTCACTCGATCAGGCAGGGCACTGAGATCGATCGGAGGCAGTGGCGGTGTCTGTTTGGCGTGGTACAGCCATGCGCCGGCTCCGGCGATCAGGGTCAGTGCGGCCATACCGGCCAGCAGGCCCGGCAGGCGAGATGGCGCCGCGCGTGCGACCTCGCTGGGTTCGAAACGCCGGATCCCCGAAGGGCGTTCGGGGGCCTGTCCGGACTGGGTCCCCTCGTTGCCGTGCCCAGTGGTTGCCGGGGTGCTGGCGTCTCGATTGCCTTGCCCTGTCGTTGACCCGGGTGCCTCTCGATCGATCGCCGCTGTGCTGCCCGTGCCGTGAGATCCGAAGGCGTGGCCAGCAGTAGTACCGGAGGCTGAACCGAAGCGCGGCCGGTCGGCGCGGTCGTTCACGGCGGCACCGAGCACATCCACGATGACCACGGTGGTGTTGTCCTGACGGGGCACGGCCGCAGCCGTGACGGCCTCGAGCAGCGCGTCCACACAGCTTCGGGCGCTGGCCTGACCATGCACGATCTCACGTATTTGCGCCGCTCCAATGGAGTCGATGCCATCGCTGCAGACGATGAGCCGGTCGCCTGCCCTGAGCTCGAGGCCTGCGGTCGGGCAGTCCACTTCGGGAATGTCGTCCCCGGTCAGGGCGCTCATCAGCATGTTGCGGCTCAGCCCGGCATCGGGCTTGACCTCCTGGCCAGCGGCAGCCACGCGGTCGAGGAAGGCGCCATAGCTGTGGTCCGCATTGCACTTCACCAGTTCCCCGGCACGGAACAGGAACAGATGGCTGTCACCGACGCTCACCCAATGGAGGCGTCCGGTTTGCAGCAGGCATGCGACCAGGGTGCATCCCATGCCGCGCAGGGCTGCGGTCTCACGCACCGTCTCGGCGATGCTGTTATTGGCCGCGAGGACGCTGTCACGCAATACGGCGGCCGCGTCCGGGCAAGGGAAATGCGCCGTGATGAACTTGTTGCAGGTCTGCACGGCCATGTTGCTGGCCACATTGCCGGCGGCATGACCACCCATGCCGTCGGCAACGACGATGAGCGTGCCCTCCCGCTCTCCCTCACCCAGCCGCGTGATGAGAAAGGCGTCTTCCTGATAGTCTCGGTCGCCGTCGATCTGACCGCCGGCCGCATCGAATCGCGTGGCCATGCCTGAAAGTGGGCTCCGTTGCTGTCGACTGGCGGCGGGATTCGTTGCCGCATCGGCAAAGGCTAACACTGCGACGGTCGGGGGAGCGAACCCCGCTGGACACCCCGGGGTCAGTTTCCGCGGGCAGACAAGCGAGCTTGGTCCGGTGCACTACTCGTACGACCGGAACATGTACGCAGCTTTACCGCCCCCTTCAGACCTTGGTGTGCCAGCCTTCCATCTCCCGAGTCATGTCTGCCGACAACGCCTTCACGAGTCTCGAACGCCAACTGCCGCGCGCCCTGCTGCGAGATCGTCAGGCCATCGGCCGTCGTCTCGCCCGGCTGAAGCGGCAACGCGACCTGGGAGAGCCCGAGCGCGCGGGTCGACTCGCCGAGATCGCTGCGGCACTCGCGCGCTCCATCGAGTTGCGTTCGCGCCGCGAGGCCCTGCCGCTCAGACTGGACTATCCACCCGAGTTGCCCGTCTGTGCCCGCCGCGAGGAGATCGCCCTGGCCATTCGCGATCATCCCGTGGTGGTGGTCTGTGGTGAGACCGGCAGTGGCAAGTCCACCCAGTTGCCCAAGATCTGCCTTGAACTGGGTCGCGGCCGGGAGGGCCTCATCGGCCACACCCAACCACGCCGGTTGGCTGCTCGCACACTGGCCGCTCGCCTGTCGGAGGAGGTGGGCTCTCCCTTGGGCCAGGTGGTGGGATTCAAGGTGCGTTTCGGCGATCACACCGCGCCTGAGTCGCGCGTGAAGCTCATGACCGACGGTGTGCTGCTGCAAGAGACGCAGGGTGATCGGCGGCTAGAGGCCTACGACACGCTCATCATCGACGAGGCTCACGAACGTAGCCTCAACATCGATTTCCTGCTCGGATATCTGAAGTCGCTCTTGCCGTTGCGGCCCGATCTGCGGGTGGTCATCACCTCGGCGACACTGGACCCTGAGCGCATTGCCGCCCATTTCGGCGGGGCACCGATCATCGAGGTGTCCGGACGCTCCTATCCCATCGAGCTGCACTGGCGTCCTTTGCGTGATCCGGATGCGCCTGAAGCCGAGGAGCGTGACCTCGTCAGCGCGGTGGTCGAGGCCGTCCAGGAATGTGATCGGATCGGGCGCGGCGACATCCTCGTCTTCCTGCCTGGAGAGCGTGATATCCGCGATGTGGACGAGGCCTTGCGGCGTGTCAGATTGACGGACACCGACATCCGGCCACTCTACGCCCGCCTGGGTGCCGCGGAGCAGAACGCCATCTTCGCGCCGCACAACCGCCGGCATGTGGTGCTGGCCACGAACGTCGCCGAGACCTCGGTCACGGTGCCCGGCGTGCGCTTCGTGGTGGATTCCGGGCTGGTACGGCTCGCGCGTTACAGCCCACGCACGAAGGTACAGCGTCTGCCGATCGAGCCGGTTTCGATAGCCTCGGCGAACCAGCGCATGGGTCGTTGCGGTCGCGTCGGGCCGGGCGTCTGCATCCGTCTCTACAGCGAGGTCGATTTCGCTGCGCGACCGCCCTTCACCGATCCCGAGATCCTGCGGACCAGCCTTGCAGCGGTAATCCTGCGACTGGCCGCCCTCGATCTGGGTCGCATCGAACACTTCCCTTTCATCGAGCCGCCCGAGGGCCGCCAGATCAGTGATGGCTATCGCTTGCTCGAGGAGCTGGGGGCACTCGATGCCACGCGGCGACTCACGCCCGCTGGCCGCGAGCTGGCGCGTCTGCCGGTGGATCCGCGCATCGCGCGCATGCTGCTCGGTGCCCGCCAACACGACTGTGTGGCGGAGGTGCTGGTGATCGCCGCGGCCCTGTCCGTCCAGGACATGCGCGAACGACCACCAGAGCACAAGCAGGCCGCTGACGAGGCACACGCGCGCTTCCAGGACGAACGCTCGGATTTCCTCTGGTATCTCAACCTCTGGCAGGCGTGGGCCGAGGTCTCGCGGCATCTGTCCCGCAGTCGGCAGAAGGCCTGGCTGCGTGAGCATTTCCTGTCGGCGCTGCGCCTGCGTGAATGGCAGGAGGTGCATGCGCAGTTGACCGCCCTGTTGCACGACATGGGGTTCCAGACGCACGCAGGGGAGGCAAGCTACGAGCGCATCCACCGGGCCTTGCTCACCGGCTTGCTTGGTAACGTGGCGCTGCACACGGACACGGGAGGGGAGTACCTCGGCGCGCGTAATCTGAAGCTCGCGATCTTTCCCGGCTCGGTGCTGGCGCGCCGCCGACCGCGCTTCATCATGGCCGCCGAGCTCACGGAAACAGGACGCACCTGGGCTCGCACCGTGGCGGCGGTCGAGCCCGAGTGGATTGAAGCGGCGGCCGGGCCACTGCTGAAATGGACCTACTCCGAGCCGCACTGGCAGCGTCGCGGTGGCCGGGTGGTGGGCTTCGCGACTGTGAGTCTCTTCGGATTGGTGCTGGCGACGAAGCGACGGGTGGACTATGGCCCGGTGGATCCGGCGGCCTGCCACGAGATCTTCCTGCGCGAGGCGTTGGTCGCTGGCGAGATGGACCTCGATGCCCCGTTCATCAGACACAATGCCGAGGCCGTGCGCGCGGTCGAGGCCCTGCAGCATCGCTTTCGCCGGCTCGATCTGCTGGTCGATGCCGCGGCTCGCCAGGCCTTCTACGCGGAGCGTGTGCCGCCCGAGGTGCACACCCTGCAGCAGTTCGAGCGCTGGCGGCGTGAGGCAGAGCGCGCAAACCCGCGGGTCCTCTACATGGACCCTGAACAGTTGTTCCGGACCGCGACCGGAGAGGAACTCGCCCGCGCCTATCCCGAGACCCTCGACTTCGATGGTGTGAGCCTGCCACTCATTTACCGCTACACGCCGACCGAGCCGGACGATGGGGTCACGTTGTGTCTGCCACTGGCCCTGCTGAACCAGGTGTCCCCTGAACGGATCGAATGGCTGGTCCCCGGTCTGCTGCAGGAGAAGCTCGAGGCCATCCTCCGCGGCCTGCCGAAATCCTTGCGCCGCCCGCTGGTGCCGATCCCGGATACGGTGCGGCGCCTGCGTGAATCGCTGGCACCGCAGGCAGGTTCACTCTACGGCCAGTTGGCCGATTGGCTCGAACGGGAGTTCCGGCTCGAGGCCGGGGAGGGCGTCCTGCGTGACGTCAGCCTCGAAGCACACCTGCGCATGAATGTCCGTCTCATCGATGACGGCGGTCACACGCTGGCCGAGGCCCGTGATCTCGATGTCCTGCGGCAGCGTTTCGGGGCCGAGGCCAGAGTGAATGTGGCCCAGGGCCACCAGTGGGCCATCGAGCGCAAGGAAGTGCTGCGTTTCGATGTCGATGAGTTGCCGGAGACGGTCACGCAGGAGCGTCACGGCTATCGACTGCAGGGCTATCCGGCCTTCGTCGATCTGGGCAAGTGCGCGGGGATTGCGGTCTTCGACACCGCCGAGACGGCGCAGCAGGCGCTCCTTGGCGGGCTGGTGCGGTTGGTCGCGCTCACGCTCGCCCCGCAGATGGCCCAGGTGCTGAGCGCAGTACCCGCGCTCGATCTCATGTGCCGGCAATACAAGCCACTCGGCTCCTCGGAGCAGCTGCGCCGTCAGCTACAGGACGCCGCCATTACTCGCTGTTTTTTCACCGATGGCAATCTGCCGCGAACCCGTACGGCCTTTGATGCCTGTCTGGTTGCGGGGAGGCCACGCTTGCAGACGGCCGCACTGGAACTCGCTCGCCTGGCGGCGTTGGTACTGCGTCAGTACGAGGATCTTCGGAAGCTCCTCGCCGGACCCCGGCCGGCGAGCTGGCTCAGGGCCATGCAGGACATCACGGGCCAGCTCGCCCTGCTCCTGCCGGCGGACTTCATTCGGGTGTACGGTGATGATCGGCTGCGTCACTTGCCTCGCTACCTTGAGGCACTGCGGGTGCGCATCGATCGCCTGCGCGCCGATCCAGAGCGGGACTGGCGCAAACAGGTCGCTGTCGCCGAGTTCTGGGAGCCGTTGCAGGCGCGGTGGGTTGCCGCCACTGGCAGCGCTACCGCCGAACTGCCCGCGGAACTGCTCGATATGCGCTGGCTCATCGAGGAGTACCGGGTCTCGATCTTCGCCCAGGAACTCGGTACGAACGTACCCGTGTCGGCCGAGCGGCTGCGCCGGCTCTGGCAGCAGATCCGGGCTGCCAGCGGCCGGAGTTGAATGTCGTCGGCCGCGATCCCCGTCTGCAGTACCCTGTCGTCCCCGCCCCGGATACGAACACTCGAGGGCAGGCTGCGGGGATGACGGCTCGATGTAGGGATGACGGTTAGATGCGGGGATGACGGTTAGATGCGGCGCGGTTTGCGCGGCCAGGTGGATGGATGCGGGCTGGGGAAGGGCACGATGATCAGGTTGCAGGGTGTAGGGACAGGCATGTGGGCGGTGCGACTTCCGGCCCTGTTGCTGGTGCTGGCGGGTGTCGCCCTGCTGCTGTGGCAGGGTGACGCACGCGGTTGGTTCGGTTCGCGACCGGCGACGGTCGATGATGTGCTGCAGGTCACGTTCCGCCCGGTCGATGCCGCGACGGGCCGCCGGCTCGCCGATGTGCGCGTCAACTGCTTCATGCGTGGACGCGAGCAGGCCTGCAGTCAGGTGCGCGACGGACGCAGCATGTTGCTGACGATTGCGGTGGCAGTGCGGCGGAGCGAGCAGCGCGGGCTGTTCACGCGGCATGCGTCACGCATCATTGGCGCGGACGACCGGCCGATCCATCTGATGTTCATCGCACCGGACTACAATCGTCTCGTTCACAGCTATCGCCTCGGTGAACTCGCGGCCCTGGCCACGGCCGGCGAGCAGCGGGTCGAGCTCACGCGGTCCACGGCCCCGGATGGGCCAGGGTCAGGGCATGCGGATGCGGAGGGCTCAGGCGACGCGGCCGGCAACGCCGATGTGGGCGGTGGGTCGCACGCCGGGGAGACGATCGATGAGTGATGCCCTTGACTGGCTGATTGCGGCCCGGCCCGGGCCCATGCAGGCCTATTTCGCCTTTCTGAAGCAGGCCGGTGGTGCTCTTGACCCGAAGACCCGCGCACTCATCTCGGTCATCACGAAAGTGGGTGCCCAGACCGAACGCGGTTTCCGGCAGTATCTCGAGCGTGCGCTCAGGGTCGGCTGCACGGCCGACGAGGTGCTGGACGCACTGCTCATGGCCTTCCCCATCCTCGGCTTCACGAAGATCGTCTGGGCCGTGGATCAGATCATCGCGCTGCGCTTGCCCGAGTTCGATCTCGAGCGCCTGACCGGGCTGGCCTCGGACAGCGTGCAGCCGGTGTCGGGGAATGCCGATTGTCACAGCGATGGCGAGGCGGTGGACCGTCGCGCGGCACCCGTTGCCGTGACCAGCGCCATTCCGCTGCCGGGTGACGATGCAAGCCCGGAGGGTGTCTGGACCGTGCTCGGAGCCATCGAGGACTTCCCCGCCGGCGGCCTGCTGCATCTGTCCGGTCCGCGTGGTGGCTGTTTCGTCCGGCGTGCGGGCGAGGTCTTTCACCTGTTCCGTGCCAACTGCCCGCA
>DNIF01000197.1 GCA_003485715.1 Gammaproteobacteria bacterium | reverse complement strand
TGCATCACATGCTCGATTTTCCCGAGACCGACCCGGCGCAGGCCCATGACACCGTGCTGGTGCCACCGGATACTGTCGATGACCACACCGCGACGGCCGCCTGATGGACGCAATGTCAGTCATTCCCCCTGAGGGCTTCAATTCGCGCGGTCTCGATTTCTCCGGCCAGCGCTGGCTCATCACCGGCGCCAGCAACGGCATCGGTGCGGCACTGGCACGGGCTGCCGGTGCCCTGGGCGCAACGCTGGTGCTGTGTGGCCGGCATCTGCCCCGGCTGGAGGCCGTTCACGACGACATCCTGCGCGCCGGTGGTCCTGCGCCCAGCATCTGCCCCTTCGATCTGGAGAAGGCCACTCTGGACGACTTCGGCGCGCTGGCCGCAGCCGTTGCTGCCGAGGGCGAGTCGCTGGATGCGCTGGTGCACGTCGCCGCCAGCCTCGGCCAGCTCGGGGTGATCGATCGCTACGAACCCATGCTGTGGGCACGGGTGCACCAGGTGAATCTGCACGCCCCCTTTCTGTTGACGCGCGCCCTGCTGCCGCTCCTGCGCGCTGCTTCTGCGGCCCGGATCATCTTCACCAGTTGTGGTGTAGCCCGCGAACCGAAGGGTTACTGGGGTGCCTATGCCAGCAGCAAGGCCGCCATCGATGCCCTTGCGGGCACCCTGGCGTCTGAGCTTGGGCGCGGCTCCCCGATCCGCTGTCACGCACTTGATCCGGCACCGCGAGCGACCGCCCTGCGTAGCCAGGCCTACCCCGGCGAATCGCCGCAAGGCCTTGGCCCGATCTGTGAGGCGGTCGAGGCCTATCTGTGGCTGCTCGGTGCCGCCTTGCCCGCTGACACTCCCGTGCGGCAACGGGCTGCCACCAGCGGCAAGATTTGACCCCAAGCGTGGCGCGTAGGCAACGTTGCTGGCTCCGCCCTCCGCCGCCGACGGATTTCCTTGCTGACGGGGACAAAGACTCGGCCCCGCCGCTTTCGTGACGCGCATCCGGGCCTGCCTTGGAAGCGGCCCCTGTGGCATGCTTCGGCAAGCGGTGTAACGCGCGCGACGTGGCAAAAGGGCGGCCTGTTGGTCGCCACCCCACGAAGGTGGTACGGAATTCGCTTGCTGACGCATCGAGACCCGTCCCGGTGACCCATCGATGAGACTCGCGTATACGGCCGTGGACCCACGCAGCACCGAAAGCAGCAGGTCGTCCCAGCGCGTGCGCATCGAGCCACGCTCCCTGTCCGAGATCGGGCCGGGCGAGATGACCGGCGCGGTGCTGCAGCTTGCGAGCGATTTGCAGCGCACGCTCGATACCGATGCCCTGATCGCCGGGCTGCACGAGGCATTGCGGCCGCGTATTGCACAGCAGGGCTTGCTTTACGAGCACGCACGCGAGCAGATCCGTTCAAGCCACGGGACGCCTGCGGCGAACCAGGTGAGTTACGAAATCGTCTTGCTCGGTGAGGCCTTGGGCGCACTGACCCTCATGCGGCACCTGCCCTTCAGCGAGGAAGAGCTCTCCCGCCTCGAGGCCTTGCTCTGCGCGCTCGTCTACCCCTTGCGCAATGCGCTGCTCTACCGGCGCGCCCTCGAGACGGCCTACAAAGATCCGGTGACCGGCGTCAACAACCGCCTGGCCTTCGACCAGGCGCTCGCACGCGAGACGGACCTGAGCCAGCGGCACACCACGCCACTGTCACTGCTGCTGCTCGATATCGACCACTTCAAGCAGGTCAACGACCGTTACGGTCATGTCTTCGGTGATTGCGTCCTGCGTGCCGTTGCCGAGGTCGTGCTCGGCTGCACACGCGGCTCCGACATCGTTTTTCGCTACGGCGGCGAGGAGTTCGCGCTGTTGCTGTCGAACACGGACCTCGCAGGCGCCCGCTGTCTGGCCCTGCGCATCTGCGAAGCGGTGCGCACGACGAACTTCCTGCACGAGGGCGTGGGGGTGAAACTCACGGTGAGTCTCGGCGTCGCCGAGCGCCGCCCGGGAGAGGCCGGTGTGGCGCTCGTGCAGCGCGTCGACGCCGCCCTCTACCGGGCGAAGTCGGGTGGCAGGGACCGCGTGGTCGAGGATTAGGCAGACGCCGGGGCGGGCGACCGTTCCCCCGCCAGCAGCAGCTCCAGACCCGCCTCGTCCAGCACCGGGACACCGAGGGCCTCGGCCTTGGCGCGCTTCGAGCCCGCTGCTTCGCCGGCGATGAGGTAGCTGGTCTGGCGACTCACGCCCTCGCCCACCCGCGCGCCAAGCGATTGCAGGCGCGCGCGCAGCGTCTCGCGGCTGCCGAGTGCAAAGGTCCCGGTCAGGACCACCGTGAGACCGGCCAGCGGACCTTCACCACCGGGGGCTGTCGCCACTGTCTCCCACTGCACGCCCTGCGCACGCAACCGCTCGATGAGGGCGCAATGCGCCGGCAGACGGAAATGCTCGACGATGTGCGCCGCCACGATCGGGCCGATGTCGGGGATCTGCTCGAGGTCTGAGGTCTCGGCCCGCATGAGCGGCTCGATGTCGCCGAAGACCTCGGCCAACAGGGCCGCCGTTGCCTCACCGACCTCCCGGATACCAAGGGCATGGATGAAGCGGGCAAGGGTGGTGTGACGGGCGGCCGCGAGGTTGTCGAGCAGGCGACGAGCGAGACGCTCACCCACTCGATCCATCGCGAGCAGATCGGCAGAGGTCAGGCTGAACAGATCGGCGGCGTCCTGCACCCGCCCGCTCTGCAGGAGCTGCTGCAGGAGTTTCTCGCCAAAGCCGTCGATGTCCATGGCCCGGCGCGATACGAAATGGAGCAGTCCTTCAAGCCGCTGGGCCGGACAGACGAAGCCGGCGGGACAGCGCAACACCACCTCACCGGCCGCGCGCGCAACTGGCGTGTCACAGGCAGGGCAATGTGTGGGCAGTGGCCACGGCAACGCCTCGGGCGGTCGCCGTTCGACGAGCACCCGCACGACTTCGGGAATGACATCCCCGGCGCGACGTACCACCACGGTGTCGCCCACCCGGAGATCGAGCCGCATGATCTCGTCGGCGTTGTGCAGCGTGGCGTTCGTGACCGTGGCACCACCGACGAACACGGGTTCGAGGCGGGCGGCTGGGGTGAGGGCCCCGGTGCGACCGACATTCACAGTGATGCCGAGCACCCGCGTGATCGCCTCCTCCGGCGGAAACTTGCGTGCGACGGCCCAGCGCGGCGCGCGGGAAACGAAGCCGAGTTCCTGCTGCAAGTCGAAATGATCGACCTTGAAGACACAGCCATCTATGGGAATGTCGAGTGACCCGCGCAGGGCCTCGATCCGCGCGAAGTAGGCCCGTGCCCCGGCAAGACCTGACACGCAGGCACGGAGCGGGCTGACCGGCAATCCCAGAGCGGCCAGTGCGTCGAGCAGCTCGGATTGACGGCCTGCCAGTGCGGCGCCCCCTGCCCCCACCGCCCCGTAGGCCAGAAACTCGAGCGGACGGCCGGCACTCACCTCGGGATCGAGCGTCCGCACACTGCCCGCCGCCGCGTTGCGCGGATTCACGAAGCACTTCTCGCCCGCCTCGGCCTGACGGCGATTCAGCTCGGCGAAACCGGACCAGGTCATGAAGACCTCACCACGCACTTCGAGCTCTCTGGGAGCAGCCGCACCCAGGACGCGCGGTATGCAGGCCAGACGGGAACAATTCAGCGTGACATCCTCACCGCGGGAGCCGTCACCCCGCGTGGCCGCGCGCAACAGCCGCCCATCGCGGTAGAGAAGGCTTAGCGCCAGCCCGTCGAGCTTGGGTTCGGCGCAGTAATCGACGGCCCCGATGTCCCCCAGGCCGGTGTGACCCAGACCGGCCTGCACCCGCCGGTCGAAGTCGGCCAGGGCCGCATCGTCCATGGCGTTGTCGAGCGAAAGCATGGGCGCGGCGTGTACCACCACGGCAAAGCGTGATGAGGGCGGCGCACCGACCGCATCTGCCGGAGACGCTGTCGATGCCAGGTTCGGCTGCACGGCCGCCTCGAGCGCACGTAACTCCGCCACGAGGGCGTCGAACTCGGCATCCGGGATCTCCGGGGCATCCTCGGCGTGGTAGAGCCGGTTGTGTCGTGCCACCTCGGCGCGCAGCCACGTCAGGCGCTCGAGCCCCTCAGCGCTGGCTTCAGCATCGGCTCCGCCCGGCCCGGATCCACTCCCGCCCGCCACCACCTCAGCCGCCCTGCGCGCGGTAGGGGGCAGCGCGTCCTCGCATTTCGAGCAGATCCTCTTGCCGCAGGGGCTGTCGGCGGGCGTTCAGCAGCAGACCATCGAGATTGGCGGCGATGGACTGGGCACTCGCCAGCATGAGCTCCAGCGCCACGCGACCGTCCAGCGGGCCGGGCAACTGCATGAACAGCGACAGACCACGGGTCTCGAAGTCGTCCATCGCGTCCGCATCGAAGGTCCCCGGCTCGAACATATTGGCCAGGCTGAACACCGACAGTTCGCGGGTGGAACCGCCTACTCCGTGGTGATGATAAATATCCATGTCGCCGTGCTGGAGCTTCGCCTCCCGCAGTGCGCGCTCGATGGCTGCGCCGAAGAACACCTGCCCCTCACGGGCCATGATGTTGAGCGCCAGGATGGTGGGCTCGATCGGGGTCGGCGCGAGATCCGGCTCGTCCAGCGCCAGGGCGGTCTGACCGTGTCGCTCAGCGCGCCCACCACGTCGCGCGGGACGCGGCGCACGCGAGCGCGCGGGCGCGCGCTTCTCCCCGCGCTTCTCTGTCCGGTCCAGCGTGAGCGAGGTGAGATCCGCCAGGGCCGCCTCCTCCTCACGCTCGGTGACACGGGCACCAGGCAGAGGTGGCAGATCATCGAGCGGCGGTTCCTGGAAAATGCGTTCGACGATGCGCTGGTCCCGTCGCCGCTGGCGGTACTGACCCCAGAGGTAGACCCCCGCCACGAGCAGGGCGCCAGCGATGAGCAGGGCCCATGCGAGCGGATTCATGCGCTTGCCGCCATCGCCACCGCCTGCTCCACGTTGACCGCCACGAGTCGCGACA